>DATAAG010000277.1:0-2579 GCA_036260235.1 Longimicrobium sp. | reverse complement strand
CGCCGCCGCCCGCCGCCGCGGCCGCACCCGCCGCCGCGCCGGCCGCCGCGCCCAGCGCCGCGCCCGCCGCCTTGCGGCGCCCGGAGGGCGAGCCCTCGCGGAAGTTCTTGCCGGCGGTGAAGGAGATGGTGCTGCGCTCCGGGATGTCGATCACCGCGCCCGTGCGCGGGTTGCGGCCCTGGCGCGCCGCGCGGGTCTTCTTGCTGAACTTGCCGAAGCCCGGGATGGACAGCTCGCCCAGCCCGTGCACCGCCTCCGAGACCGCGCCGCTGGCGGTGTCGAAGATGGCGTCGACCGCGCGCGCCGCCGCGGCCCGGCTCATCTGGGCCTTCTCGGCGACCTTGTCGATGAACTCTGACTTGTTCATGGGAATCTCCACGCGTGGCGGTTGAGGTCCGGGCACGGCCGGTCGGCGTACCCGCGCGGGGGCAGATGCAAGCACAGTTCCACTCCGGCGGCGCCATTGCTGGGATTAACGCCAATCTGCACACATCGCACACCCGTCGCTTCCTCCACGCCGCTCGCCCGGCAAACGCCACCCGACGTGCATGGTTGGCATAAATCATTACACATGATCGACTTACACGAAGACGGCGCGGCTTCGTGTGCAGCAGGGAAGCGGATCTCACGCGGGGAGCGCAGCGGCGAAAAGAAAGGACGCGGAGAACCGGTCAGGCCCTCTGCGTCCTCTCTCTCCCCCTGCGGCCTGCGCGCGCGAGGCCGCCACGGCAGCCTGCGGAGGCTCGCCGGCTAGCGCGCGCCGAAGCCCTGGCGGAAGGAGTCCACCACCCGGCGGGCGGCGGTCTGCGCGTTGGCAAAGGCGTCGCGGGCGCTCTCGCGGTACGACTGCGCCGCGGCGGCAAGGTCCTCCGCGTACGCCGGCTCCGGTTCGCCGCGGCGGCGGTAGTCGCCCGCCAGCACCCGCTCGTAGGCGCCGCTCTCGAACCAGTTGCGCATCTCCGCCACCCGCAGCACCGGCGCCGGATGGGTGAGGGCCAGCACGTTGAGCACCTTGAACACCTGGTCCGCCAGGTCGCCGGGCTCGCGGTAATCCTCCGCCTGGGCCATGAAGTCCGCCAGGTTGGTCTCGCCCGTGGCGCCGCCGGCGAACTTGAGCATGGTGCGCATGGCCGCCTCCGGGTCCTGCACGGCCAGGATTCCCGCGCGGTCGCAGGAAAGCTCCGCCTTGCGGTGCCACTCCAGCAGCGCCATCAGCACCGCCCGCGCCGCCAGCCCCACGATGGGGAATCCCGTCACCGAGAGCTGGTACAGCACCACCATCATCGTCAGGTACAGCGTGTGGCCGCTCATCACGTGCCCCAGCTCGTGGCCGTGCACGAAGCGCAGCTCGCCGTCGTCCAGCTCGTCCACGGTCAGCGAGTTCACCACGATGAACGGCTTCTGCATCCCGAAGGCGAAGGCGTTGAGGGTGGAGGCCTTCTGCACGTACAGCGGCGGCGGCTCCACGTCCAGCGTGCGCGCGGCCTCCACGTACAGCCGGTGCACGCGGGGGTACTGCGTGGGGCTCACGCGCACGCTGGCGGAAAGAAAGGCCAGACGCAGCGGCTTTTCGCCAAAGAAGCCGAAGACGGAGCGCAGCACCTCGTCGAAGACGGGAATCTTGCGCAGGGCGTTCAGCGCGGCCCGGTCCGCGGGGTGCTCCCAGGTGCGCGGGTCGATCTGCGTGAGGATGCGGGTCTGGCGGACGGAGTCGCTCATCGTCCCGTTGTTCGTGCGAGGGGGAATGGGTGCCGGCGCGGCGGCGCCGCGCGTGGCGAGAGGGTACGGAGCGCGCGCCCCGGGGTTTCAGCGGCGGTGTGCGCTCCGTGCGTAAAAGGGTGTTTGCGGCGGCTCTACCGCATGTGCGGCGAACAGCTTAGATTTACGGCCACTCCACCGTCACACGCCGCCGCCGGTCGCCCGCGGGCCCGGCTCCGCGGCCCGCTTCCCAGCATCATGGAGATCCTGCCCATGCGCCGTCAACGCATTGCCCTGCTGCTCGCGCTCGCGCTGTTCGCCCTTGTGCCCATGGCGGTCCGCGCGCAGCAGGCGGCGCAGCTTCGCGGCACCTGGACGTTGAACCGCCAGCAGAGCGACGACATCAACGCCAAGATCAACACGGCGGTCGCGCGGATGAACGTGGTGGTGCGCCAGATCGCGCGCCCGCGGCTGCGCAGCACCAACACGGCGTACCCGCAGCTGGTGATCACGCAGGAGGGCGGCAACCTGCGCGTGGACATGCAGGGGCGTCCCTCGCTCACCGCCCCCACCAACGGGTCGGCGATCCTGTGGCAGCGCGAGACGGGCCGCAGCTGTCCCCAGATGCGCGGCGACTGCGTGCAGGTGACCACGGTGTGGCGGGACAACGCGCTGCACCAGACCTTCCGGGCGGATGACGGACAGCGGGTGAACGTGTACACCCTGAGCCCCGACGGCAGGACGATGACGATGAACGTCACCATCACCAGCCCGCGCCTGCCGGATCCGCTCACCTACCGGCTGGTCTACAACCGCGCGTCGTAAAGCCGGATCGGCGAGAGCAATCCGCTGGAAGAGAGGCGGCCCGGGAACCGGGCCGC
>DATAAG010000276.1:0-12350 GCA_036260235.1 Longimicrobium sp. | reverse complement strand
GCGGCTTCGACCTGCTGGCGTTCCGCTACGTGGGGCGGCGCCTGGCGGGGTGGAAGGTGGCGTTGGCGTCGTTCATCGGCTACGCGGTGGCCAACAGCGTGGGGTTCGCGCTCATCTCCGGCACCAGCGTGCGCTACCGCTTCTACTCGCGGTGGGGGCTGGGCGCGCAGGAGATCTCGCGCATCGTGGTCTTCTACTCCGGCACCTTCTGGCTGGGGTTCCTGGTGCTGGCGGGATGGAGCCTGGCGGTGGACCCCCACCCGGGGATCCGGGCCGTGCTGGGCCCCGTGGTCGTCACGGCCGTGGGATGGGCGCTGCTGGCGGCGGGGGCGGGATACGTGGCGGCGGCCGCGCTGCACCGCGCACCGCTGCGGCTGGGGCGGTGGACGCTCCCCTTTCCGCCGATGCGGATGGTGGCGGGGCAGTTCGTCCTTTCCACGGTGGACTGGGCGCTGGCGGCGGGCGTGCTCTTCGCGCTGCTGCCGCGGACGGAGCTGACGTTCTGGGAGTTCCTGAGCGCCTTCCTGGCCGCGCAGGTGCTGGGGCTGGTGAGCCACGTCCCCGGCGGCGTGGGGGTGTTCGAGGGGACGATGGTCGTGTTGCTGGACGGCTACCTGGCCCCCGGCCGCCTGCTCTCGTCGCTCCTCCTCTACCGGCTGGTCTACTACGTCCTTCCCCTGGGCGCCGCGCTGGCCGTGCTGGTGACGGACGAGCTGCGCCAGCGCCGGCAGCACCTGGCGCGCTGGGGCGGCTGGTTCGGCGCGCTGTCGCTGCAGCTGGCGCCGCGGGTGCTGGCGATGTTCCTCTTCCTGGCGGGCGCGGTGCTGCTGGTCTCCGGCGCCACCCCCACGCCGCCCAACCGGCTGGCGTGGATCGACCGGCACGTGCCGCTGGTGCTGGTGGAGGCCGGATACCTGATCGGCAGCGTGGCGGGGGTGGGGCTGCTGATCGTCTCGCACGGGGTGGCGCGGCGGCTGGACATGGCCTTCGTGGTGGCCGCCACCTGGCTGGGGCTGGGGATGGCCGCGTCGCTCCTCAAGGGCGCGGACTACGAGGAGGCGGCGCTGCTGGCCGTGCTCCTGGCGGCGCTGGCGGCCAGCCGGCCGGCCTTCGACCGCCGGACGGACTTCTGGGCCACGCGCTTCTCGCCGGGGTGGACGTTCGGCGTGGTGGCGGTGGTGGGGGCGGCGGTGTGGCTGGGGTTCTTCGCCTTTCAGCACGTGGAGTACAGCGGCGACCTGTGGTGGCGCTTCGCCCTGCGGCAGGACGCGCCCCGCGCGCTGCGGGGGACGATGCTGGCGGTGGTGCTGATGCTGGCGTTCGGCGTGCTGCGGATGCTGCGCCCCGCTCCTCCCGTGCTGACGCCGCCGTCGGAGGAGGAGCTGGCGGCGGCGCAGCGGCTGATCGGCCGGCAGCCGTCGACCACCCCCTACCTGCTGTACCTGCGCGACAAGACGCTCCTCTTCGGCGACGACGGCGAGGCGTTCCTGATGTACGCCGTCCACGGGCGCACCTGGGTGGCCATGGGCGACCCCGTGGGCGACCCGCGCGCGGTGACCGGGCTGATCCGCCGCTTCTTCGAGCGCTGCGACGACTACGGCGGCGTCCCCGTCTTCTACCAGGTGGGCAAGGACCGGCTGCACCAGTACGCGGACTTCGGCCTGGCCTTCGCCAAGCTGGGCGAGGAGGCGTTCGTGGAGCTGCGCGGCTTCACCCTGGACGGCGCGGAGAAGAAGCCGTTCCGCCTGGTGCTGAACCGCTTCGCCCGCGGCGGCCTGCGCTTTCGCATCGTGCCGCGCGAGGAGGTGCCGGCGCTGCTTCCGGCGCTGCGCGAGGTGTCGGACGCCTGGCTGGCGACCCGGCGGCAGCAGGAGAAGGGCTTCTCGCTCGGCTTCTTCTCGCCGGAGTACGTGGCGCGCTTTCCCGTGGCGGTGGTGGAGGAGGCGGACGGCCGCATCGCCGCCTTCGCGACGGTGTGGCCGGGGGCGGACCGCGCCGAGCTGTCGGTGGACCTGATGCGCTACCGGCCGGACGCGCCGCGCAACGTGATGGAGGCGCTGCTGCTGAACCTGATGCTGTGGGGGCGCGACGAGGGGTACGGGCGCTTCAACCTGGGGATGGCGCCGCTCTCCGGGCTGGAGCCGTCGCCGATCGCGCCGGTGTGGACGCGCGTGGGGAGCTTTCTCTTCGAGCGTGGCGAGGCGCTGTACAACTTCCAGGGGCTGCGCACCTACAAGGAGAAGTTCCATCCCGTGTGGGAGCCGCGCTACCTGGCGTATCCCGGCGGCCTGGCGCTCCCGCGCATCACTGCGGACGTCGCCGCACTCATCGCCCGCGGCTACGGCGGCCTCTTCCGGCGGGGAGGGAATAGGGAATAGGGAATAGGGAATAGCCTGCAGGTGAGTGCGGGTTGTCCCGCCGGGGCAGGCGGAGAGAAAGATTCTTCCTGTCCCCTGTCCCCTGTCCCCTGTCCCCCACCCCACGCACGGAGATTGCGTAGGCGGCGCCGTGACCGTCCCACTGGGGGACGGAATCCCTCAACACACCCGGTTCGGAGGCTCAGATGAAGAAGCTTCTCGTCCTGGCGGCTGCCCTGCTGCTGGCCGCCCCCGCCGCCGCGCAGCAGGCGGCCCAGTCGCCCGGTGACGAGCCGGCGGTGCAGCAGATGGTCACCCAGCAGCAGGATGCCCGGCAGCAGGCCGCCACGCCCTCCATCTTCGTCAGCCGCCAGGAGATCCAGCAGCGCGTGGCCGCCATGGAGGCGGAGCGCAGCGGCGAGCAGATCGGGAGCTCCAGCTTCTGGTACCTGGTGGCCGCCGTTGCCCTGGGCGTGCTGATCGCCCTGCTGCTGGCGGACTGAGCGCTCGATCCACACCGCGCCACGCGCGGCGCCCGGCATTCGTCTCCAGGGACGGATCGCTCTCACACACCGGTTCGGAGGTCCAGATGAAGAAGCTTCTCGTCCTTGCGGCCGCGCTGCTGCTGGCCGCCCCCGCCGCCGCGCAGGAGGCGGCCCACGCGCCCGGCGACGCGCCGGCGGTGCAGCAGATGGTCAGCGCGGAGCAGGATGCCCGGCAGCAGGCCGCCACGCCCTCCATCTTCGTGAGCCGGCAGGAGATCCAGCAGCGCGTGGCCGCGATGGAAGCGGAGCGCAGCGGCGCGCAGGTCGGGCCCGGCAACTTCCTGTACATGGTACTCGCGATCGCCCTGGGCGTGCTGATCGCCCTGCTGCTGATCGACTGAAGCGTCGCCTCTCGCGTTGTCCCTGAGGCCCCGCCGGACAGACCGGCGGGGCCTCGTGCGTTCCGGCGTGTCCTTGTATCCTCTTTCGGGGCGAGCCCCCAGCCCAGCGATGGAAATCGCCGCACCGACTGCGCGCCGTCCGCCTTCGCGGACAGGGCCGCGCCGACATCCCCTCCGCTCCCGACGTACTGCCATGACACGGCTCTGCACGCTCGCCCGCCCCTGCGCCGCGCTCCTCCTGCTGGCCCTGCCCTCCGTCGCGAGCTGCCAGGCGGCGGGAGGTGCTCCGGCATCCGATCGAACGGCCTCGCCGCGGGTGATTCGGGTGGTGTCGCGGAACTACAGCTTCGCCGCGCCGGCGCAGGCGGAGGGCGGGCGCGTCACCGTCCGCCTGGTGAACGAGGGGACGGAGCCGCACTACCTGCGGCTGATGCGCCTGGCGCCGGGCAAGACGCTGGCGGACTTCGTCGCCTGGCGCGGCAGCGGCACGCCCGCGCCGGAGTGGATGTCCGGCGCCGGCGGCCCCGCGCCCGTCATGCCCGGCGACTCCACCGAGCAGACGACGGTGCTGCAGGCGGGGACGTACGTCATCCTCTGCAGCTACCCCACCGAGCAGGGCGTGCCGCACGTGCAGATGGGAATGTTCGGGTCCATGCAGGTCACGGCGTCCGGCGAGGCGGACGCGGCGCTTCCGGCCGCGGACGGGCGGCTGACGCTGGCGGACTACGCGTACGGGCTGGAGGACGGGCTGCGGGCCGGGACGCGGACCATCGAGGTGGAGAACCGCGGCCGCGAGCCGCACCAGGTGCTGCTCATCCGCCTGCCGCCGGGCGTGGCGCCGGAGGCGGAGGTCGCGTGGTTCCGCGGCGGCTCGCGCGGGCCGCGGCCGGGGCACCCGCACGGCGGCATCCTGGAGGTGCTCCCCGGCGAGACGACGCGGTTCACGACGACACTGGAGCCCGGCGAGTACATGCTCCTGTGCGGCATCCGCGCCCCGGACGGCCGCCGCCACTTCGAGCACGGGATGGTGAAGACGCTCACCGTCCGCGGCTGACGCTCATCGCGTTTCCCGAACGGGTCTGGAGTCGTCGTCCCGGTCCCGTGCTGTCATGCTGAGGGAGCGCCCGCGCGAACCCGGTCCGGCGGGATGTCTGCGGCGCGCATGCGTCCCGCAACAGGAAAGTCCGCGCGGCGCCTTCCTCAGGCTCAGAATGACAGCACGGGCAGGCAGGAAAATACTGCAAACCCGATCGACGAGCGCTCCACGACGCGGTGCGGGTGAGAAGCTGGTCCCGGGCGTCAGGGGCCGGGCGGGGTCGGATCATCCGGGATGGGCGGCCATGGGTGGAATTTCGAGCAGGGGATTCGTCCTGAAAAGCGAGGTGCGGATGACACACCCGCGGCAGCCGGAGGGTGCCTGACCGAGCCGAAGAAGCGCGGCTCCGCGCTGATGCGCGGCAACGTGCTGTGGCTGAGCGCGGCGTCGTTCCTGAACGACGCCGCCAGCGAGATGATCTACCCCCTGCTGCCGTTGTTCCTGACCGGCGCGCTGGGGGTGGGCGCCGCGTTCGTGGGCGTGGTGGAGGGCGCGGCGGAGAGCGCGTCCAGCCTGCTGAAGCTGGCCAGCGGGTGGCTGGCGGACCGCACCGGCCGCCGCAAGCTCCCCACGGCCATCGGCTACGGCATCGCGGCGCTGGCGCGGCCCCTGATCGCCGTCGCGTCGCTCGGCTGGCACGTGCTGGCGATCCGGCTGGCGGACCGCGTGGGCAAGGGGGTGCGCACCGCCCCCCGCGACGCGCTGCTGGCGGAGTCCGTCCCCGAGGACCGCCGGGGTGCGGCGTTCGGGCTGCACCGCGCAGCGGACCACGCGGGCGCCGTCGCGGGGCCGCTCCTCGCCTCCGCGCTGCTGCTGGCGCTGGGCGCCGACGAGCTGAGGACGGTCTTCGCCTTCGCCGTCGTCCCGGGGCTGCTGACGGTGGCGGTGGTCGGGTGGAAGGTGCGCGAGACCGCTCCCGCCGCGCGCGGGGCGGATGCGCCCGCGCCGCCGCTGCCGCGCCTGCGCGAGCTGGGGCCGGTGCTGCCGCGGTACCTGGGCGTGCTGGCGGTGTTCACGCTGGGCAACGCGTCGGACGCGTTCCTGCTGCTGCGCGCGTCGCAGGTGGGCGTCCCCACCGCGGCCATCCCCCTGCTGTGGGGCGCGCTGCACGTCAGCAAGTCCGCGTGGAGCGTGTGGGGCGGGCGCTGGAGCGACCGCGTGGGCGCGCGGCGGGCGATCGTCGCGGGGTGGCTGGTCTACGCGCTGGTCTACGCCGGCTTCGCGTTCGTGACGGCGGAATGGCAGGTGTGGGCGCTGTTCCTGGTCTACGGCCTGTTCTTCGGGCTCACGGAGGGGCCGGAGAAGGCGCTGGTGGCGGGGCTGGCGCCGCGGGGGCTGCGGGGGAGCGCGTTCGGCGCGTACCACGCGGCCATCGGGCTGGCCGCGCTGCCGGCGAGCATCCTGTTCGGCGCCGTGTGGCAGGCGTTCGACGCATCCACGGCCTTCGCGATGGGCGCCGCGTTCGCGCTCTCCGCCGCGCTGCTGCTGCCCCTGGCGCTGCGGGGAAGCGCGGAGGCGGCGAGGACGAAGTAGCCGCTGCGGACATGACGGCTCTCACTGCGTCCGCGGGGGCCCTCTCCCCCGCCCGGCCTTTCGCTCGTTCCTCGCGACGGCGGGCGACCCCTCCCCCGACCCCGGGGGAGGGGTTTTGCTCGGGCGAGCTCCTGCCGTTCGGCGGACGCTCAGGGCGGGACGGTAGATCCTCCGGTCGGCGCCAGAGCCCTGTGCACGGGCAGAGATCGCGCGGCGACTCCCTCAGGATGGCAAGGGTTGAGATTGAGACGGACCGTTCTCCCCCCTCCGCACACAGTTCGTGCGGGAAGAGGACCGGGGGCGCGCCCTACGCCTGCTGCGCCGCGCGAACCGGTTCGCCCAGCGGCAGGGTGAGGGTGAACACGCTCCCCTGGCCGGGGGTGCTGCGGGCGGTGATGTCGCCGTTCATGGCGCGGGCCAGGTCGCGGCTGATGGCCAGCCCCAGCCCCGTGCCCTCCGCCGAGCGCGTGAGCGTGGGATCCACCTGCACAAAGGGCTCGAAGATCACCTCCAGCTTGTCCGGCGGAATGCCGCGGCCCGTGTCGCGCACGTGGATGCGCGCGCAGCCGCCGTCCCGCTCCCACGACAGCTCCACCTCGCCGCCCGCGCCGGTGAACTTGACGGCGTTGGACAGGAGGTTCAGCACCACCTGCTCCATCCGCTCGCGGTCCGCGCGCACGGTGACGGAGGGGTCGCCGCCGCGGTAGCGGTAGCGCAGCCCCTTGGCCGTGAGCTGCGGCTCCACCAGCGCCTCCACCGCCGCCAGCGTGCCGTCCAGCGGCACGTCCGCCACCTCGTACTTCACCTGCCCCGCCTCGATGCGGGCAAAGTTCAGCACGTCGTTGATCAGCCCCAGCAGGTGCGCCTGGTTGCGCCGGATCTTCTCCAGCGCCTCCTGCTGCGCCTCGGTGACCGGCCCGTGGATCCCCATCTCCAGCAACTGCGTGTAGCCGGCGATGGCGTTCAGCGGGGTGCGCAGCTCGTGGCTCATGGTGGCCAGGAAGGCGCTCTTGGCCGCGTTCGCCTCGTCGGCGGCCTGGCGGGCGCGCTCCGCCTCCTGCGTGCGCTCCGCCAGGTCTTCGTACGCCTGCTGCAGCTCGTCGTGCGAGAGCTCCATCTCCGCCTGCGCCTCTTCCAGCTCCGCCGTCTGCTGCTCCAGCTGCTGGCGCGCCTCCTCCGTCTCGCTGTACAGCCGGGCGTTGTCGATGGCGGTGGCGGCCCGGCGGGCCAGCTCCTCCGCCAGCGCCAGGTCCGCCGGCCCGTAGCGCCGGCCGCTCTCCGCGTGCACCAGCGTCAGCGCGCCCAGCACCCTCCCGCGGGCGGTGAGGGGCACGCAGACGTACGAGCGCAGCCCCAGCTCGCGCACCACGCGAAGGTGCTCCGGGTCCCGCGCGCTCTTCACCAGCAGCTCGTCGGGGATGTCGGGCATCATCTCCGCCTGGCCGGTGCGGATGACGTGCGGCACCCCCAGCGGCGCGTCCCTCGGCGTGGGCCAGCGCTCCGCCACCTCCCGCGCAAGGCGCACGCGCGCGGGGTCCACGTGCTCCACCGACAGGCGCTCGACCTCGCCGTCTTCCGTCACCACGTCCACCGCGCACCAGTCCGCCAGCGTGGGCACCGCCAGCCGGGCGACGGCGCGCAGCGTGGTCTGGTAGTCCAGCGACGAGGCCAGCACCCGGCTGGCCTCCGCCAGGAACGCGCGCGTCTCCTCCGCCCGCGTGCGCTCCGTCACGTCGGTGACGGCGCCCACCCACTCGCGCACGCCGCCCTCCTCCTCCATCACCGGCACCGCGCGGACGACGACGTTGCGCCACTCGCCGTCCTGGCGGCGCAGCCGGTACTGCAGCTCCGCCACGTGCCGCTCCCGCAGCGCCCGGCGCCACTCCTCCCCCGCGCGCTCCCGGTCGTCGGGGTGCACGGAGGCCAGCCACCCGTCGCCGCGGTACTGCTCGAACGGGGTGCCGGTGAAGGCGGCCCAGAGCGGCTGCGGCTCCACGATCCCGCCGTCCGCGCTGGTGGTCCACACCACCTGGGCGGAGGCGTGCACCAGCGAGCGGAAGCGCTCCTCGCTGCGCCGCACCGCCTCCGTCTCCGTGCGCTCGCGGGTGCGGCGGTCCACCATGGCGCTCAGCAGGGCCACGGCCAGCAGCGCCAGCGTCCCCACGATCACCGCCGCCGCCACCCCCTCCGTCCCCCCCACGTGGTCTCGGCCCACCGGGACCACGCCGCTCCGCAGGGTGAAGCGGGCGGACGCCATCGCCGCGTAGTGCACCGCCGCCAGCGCCAGCCCCAGCAGGAGAGCCGCGCCCGCCGTCGGCCGGCGGCGGCGGCCCAGGCCGCCGTCCCGAAAGCGCAGGAAGGTCCGCAGCGCCACGCCGGCCGCGGCGATGGCCACGACGACGGCCACCGCCGCCAGCAGCGGGTCGTACGCTACGCCGCCGGGGATGCGGACGGCCGCGATCCCCGCGTAGTGCATCCCCGCCAGCACGAGGCCCATCACCACCGCCGCGCCGGCGGCGAGCCCGGTGGAGACGGCGGGGCGCGTGGCGGCGTACAGCCCCAGCGTCGCGGCCCCGACGCCGACCGCCAGGGACAGGAGCGAGAGGGGGACGTCGTGGGCCGCGGGGACGGGAAGGCGGTACGCCAGCATCCCCACCGCGTGCATGCTCCAGACGCCGATCCCCGCCGCCGCGCTGCCGCCCACCAGCCACGCCGCGCGGATGCGCCCGCGCGCCGCGTGGACGCGCGGAACCAGCGCCAGCGCCGTGTACGAGGCGAAGACGGCAATGAGGATGGAGAACGCCACCAGGACGGCGTTGTAGCTCCCGGTCATTCAGCGGGCTGTCGGCAGGGAAGGCAGCGGGGGGGGACCCTCTCGCGGCGGTGCGCAAGAAGGGTTCCTCGCCGGCTCGATTCTGCTACGGTTTCACGTAGAAGATGCCGGGGAAACGAAGGGAGGACGCAGGGGACCTCGAAATCCCCTGCGCCCTTCCTGTCCCCGATTCCGGGTCCCAGGCGTGAGGTTCCTTCCGTTCCGGGCGAAAGGCCGGACGGGCGCTATGGCGTCGGCAGGGCGACGAGGATGGCGGTGACCAGCAGCACGGCGGCACCCAGCCCCAGCTCCGCGCGGGCGGAGCGGCGCAGGCGCTGCGTGCCGGGATCGCCGCCCAGTCCGGGGAGCACGCGCTTCCAGTTGTGCCACCCCAGCGCCGCCACCCCGGCCAGCAGCGCCAGCTTCAGCAGCAGCGTGCGCCCGTAGCCGGTGCCCCACAGGTCGCCGATCGCGTTGAGCTGAAAGAGGAGGTTCAGCACCCCCGTGATCCCCACCGCCGCCGCCCCCGCCAGCGCCATCGGCGAAAAGGCGCGGACCATGGCGGCCACGGCCCCGCCGGCCCGCTCGCGCACGGTGAAGGCGGCGGGGAGCCCCACCGCCAGCACCGCCGCCAGCGTCCCCAGCCACACGCCCGCCCCCAGCACGTGCACCGTGTCGCTCAGGATGGAGAGCGCGTTCAGCCGGCCCACGGAGGCGGCGTGGCCGGAGAGCGCGGGAACGGCGGCAAGGAGCACGGCGCCGGCCGCCGCCCCCATCCACCCCGCCCCCCGCCCGTACGGCGCCCTGGCGATGAACAGGCCGATCACGAAGGCCAGCGTCGCCACCGCCTGCAGCACCCAGGCGAGCCCCCACCCCGTCTCGGTGAGCAGCACGTCCAGCCGCGCGCCGTCCAGGGCCCGCACGCCGTCGCCCAGCGCCGCCGCCTGCACCCACAGCCGCGCGAAGAGCGCCGCGGCGGAAAGGGCGGCCGCCCCAAGGGCCACGAACCACACCGCCCCCTCCGCCCGCGCCGCCACCACGCGGTGGTCCGGGTCCCGGTCCAGCCGCGGCAGCACGCCGAAGCGGAACGCCACCGCGCCGATCATCCCCAGCAGCGCCGCGAACCACGCCCAGCGCACCGCCACCGCCAGCGGCCGCCCCGCCGCGCCCACCTCCTCCTCCAGCGCGTCGTCCGTCCCGTCCGTCGTCGGGGGCGGCGGCGGGTCCTCCACCGCGCCGGCGGCGGGCGGAGTCACGGCGGCGGCGGAGTCCGCCGCCACCACGAAGCGCCACGAGCCCTCCAGCACGTGCCCGTCCGACCCCACCGTCTTCCACCGCGCCACGTAGCTCCCCGGCTCCAGCGGCGCGGCCAGGGCGAGCAGGTACTCGCGCCCCTCGCTCTCCTCCACCTTCGCGCCCCCCGCCGCCACCTGCACCCCGCCGCGCAGCAGGGTGATGCGGGTCATCTCGCTCTCCACGGCGCGGGTGAAGCGCACCCGCACCTCGCGCACGGGGGCGCGCGCGGTGTCGCCGTCCGCGGGGGACGAGCGCTCCACCCGCGTGTGCGCCGCCGCGGGGAGCGGAAGGAGCGTGCACGCGAGCGCCGCCGCGCGCAGGAGCGCGTGGCGGGTCCGGAAGAATGGCTTCGGCAGCGTCAGCGGCATCAGCGTCGTGTCTGGACCATCCCGCGGTCGGGGGCCCGGTGGCTCCACGTCATGTCGTCCAGCACCCCGTAGCTCCCCATCCGCATCTGCCCGGCGGAGCCCAGGAACACCCGCACCCCCGCGGTCACGCTCCAGAAGCTGTCGCTCCCGTAGAGGAGGTTCGGGTCGATCTGCCCCCGCTCGCCGCGGACCCGGTGGTGCTGCACCTCCACGAAGGGCATGGCGGCGGCGGGATACCCGGTCAGGCGCCGCCCGTAGCCGAGCGAGGTGATGAGCCACCGGGTGGCGCCGATCGGCTCGGCGTCGTGGTCGTAACGGAAGAAGCCCCGGATGTCTGACGCGACCTCCCGCTCGTACTCCGGCCGGGTGGCGTACTCCACCCGCGCGTAGGCCCGGTGCCGGCCGATGCCGGCCATCGCCTCGCCCAGCAGCGCGTAGTACCCTTCCGCCTCGCCGTGCGGCTCGCTGCGCGACGCCTCCACCAGCGCGTACAGCGTGCCGAAGCGGTGCCGCGCGTCGTGGCGAAGGTAGCCGTTCACCAGCGAGGTGCGCTCCTTCTCGCCGTGGTGCACCTCCGCCACGCTGCCGTAGGAGGCGGACGCCTCCCATCGCGCGGCCGTCCCCTCTCCCCCGAAGCGGCGGATGACCCGGGCGGACCACGAGTCGCCGAAGCTGCGGACGTTGGAAAGGTCGTACGGCCCCTCCGGCTCCGCCCCGCCGAACACCGCCGCCTCCACGCTCCAGGGGCCGCGGAGCCAGGCCAGGCTGGCCGTCCACCGCTCCAGGATCTGGGAAAGGTGGTGGTTGGTGGGATATTTCGCCACCGGGCGGGCCATGGGGTCGTCCGTGCCGTACGGCGCGAAGCCCTTTCCCGCGGAGAGCGAGAGCGCGCCGCCCGCCGCGCTCCACACGTTGGCGCTCACCATCAGCTCGTGCAGCAGCGTGTGCGGGTGGCGCCGGTCGATGAACCCCTCGCCCCAGCCGCCGTAGGTGAGCTCGCCGTCCGGCTGGGTGATCCCCTCGAAGTTCAGCGTGGTGCGCAGCACCAGCGCGCTGCCGGGGCTCTCCACGTTGATCATCGCCGCCGGCTGCGTGAGGTACGGCTCCGTCTCGCGCATCGGCGACCGCTCGTCGGCCAGCCCCGCGGTGGCGATGGGGTACGCCTGCGCCATCCCCATCACCGTCCACCCGCCCCCGAGCGGCGCCATCGTCATCCGGTGCCCGCCCGCCGCGTGCCCGGCGGTGGCGTGCTCCGCGCCGGCCTCCGCCGACCGGACGGCACCGTGGCCCTCGTGCGCTCCGGCCTCCGCCGGCGGGGGAAGGGGCGGGGGCTCCAGGCGCATCCCGCGCTTCCGTGACGCCGGCTCCGGGTCCTCCGCCCGCTTCTGCGCGGCGGAATCGTGCCGCGCCGGGGAATGGTGCGCGTGCGCGGTATCCGCGCGCGTGCCGTCGCGGCCGGCGTTCCCGTGCTGGTGCTGCGCGGGAAGTGCGGCCGGCACCGCGGCGCCCACCAGCAGGGCCGCGGCGATCGCTATCCTTCTCATCCTCGTCGAATCGCTCCTCTCCGGTTCTCCGCGCCCGTCCCGGGTGGACGGACGGCGCTCAGGAACGGAGGGCGATTCGCGGAGGGGGTGGATCGCTGGCCAGCGAGGGCGAGGCGTACGAGCCGCGGTCCGCGGCGGCGCCGTCGGCCCGCGGAAGGTCGCTCGCCGCGAGAGGGGCGGGGGCCGGCGGGGCGGCGGTGGCGCCGCACGCCGTCATGACCGCGCATCCACCCGCCGCGTGCTGGGCGGGGGAGGGCGGATGGTTCCCTGCATCGTGCCGGTCCGCGGGCGCGGCCGGCGCCTGGGGGTGTCCGTGGTGCTCGTGGGGGGTGGATGCGGACGCCGCCGCGCCGTCCGGCTGCCCCTGCGGCGCGAAGGCCATGGGGCAGTCGGCCGCCAGCGCCCGGGACCAGGCGAAGGAAGCCAGCAGCAGCAGGGAGATCAGCGCTCGCATCCCG
>DATAAG010000275.1:0-3126 GCA_036260235.1 Longimicrobium sp. | reverse complement strand
CACCGGCGAGGGCGAGAGCGCCCGCGCGGAACTGCGCGAGTGGCTGCGCGCCCGCGTGCCGGACTACATGGTGCCCGCCGCGTGGGTGTTCCTGGACGCGCTGCCGGTGACGCCCAACGGCAAGGTGGACCGCAAGGCGCTCCCGGAACCCGAGTCGCCCGCCGCCGGCCGCGACTTCGTCCCGCCCCGCACGCCGATGGAGGTGGCGCTGGCCGACATCTGGGCCGCGCTGCTGGACGTGGAGCGCGTGGGCGCCTCCGACGACTTCTTCGCGCTGGGCGGCCACTCCCTCCTGGCGACGAAGCTGGTCGCGCGGGTCCGCGACGCCTTCCGGGTGGAGCTGCCCCTGCGCACGCTGTTCGAATCGCCCACCCTCTCCGCGCTCGCCGCCGCGGTGGACCGCCTGCTGCGCGCGGAGCTGGCCGCCGCCGCGCCGCCGATCGTCCACCGTCCGCACGGCGGAACGGCGCCGGCGTCGTTCGCGCAGGAGCGGCTCTGGTTCGTGGACCGGATGGAGGCGGCGGGCCCGTCTACCACATCCCCAGCGCCCAGCTCCTCACCGGCCCGGTGGACCCGGAGGCGATGCGGCGCGCGGTGGAGGAGGTCGTCCGCCGCCACGAGACGCTGCGGACGGCGCTCCCGGAGGTGGACGGCGCGCCGGTGCAGCGCATCTCCCCGCCCGGGCGGGTGGAGGTGCCGTTCATCGACCTCTCCCACCTGCCGGAGGAGGAGCGCGACGCGGAGGCGTACCGCCTGGCGGAGCGGAACGCCAGCCAGCCGTTCGACCTGGAGGCCGGCCCGCTCTTCCGCGTCTGGCTGGTGCGCCTGGCGGACGACGAGCACCTGCTGCTGGTGAACCTGCACCACGCGGTCAGCGACGGCTGGTCGATGCGCGTCCTGCTGCGCGAGATCGCCACGCTGCACACCGCCTTCCGCCGTGGCGACCCGTCGCCGCTGGAGCCGCTCCCGGTGCAGTACGCGGACTACGCCGTGTGGCAGCGCGAGTGGCTCGCGGGCCCCGTGCTGGAGGCGCAGCTGGCGTACTGGCGCGGCCGCCTCGCCGGCGCGCCCCCCGTGCTGGAGCTGCCCACGGACCGCCCGCGGCCGGAGGTGCAGGCGCACCGCGGCGCCAGCGAGGCGCTGATGATTCCGCCGGACGTCGCCGCGCGCGTCACGGAGCTCGCCCGGCGCGAGGGGGCCACGGTGTTCATGGTCCTGCTGGCGGCGCTGGACGTGGTGCTCTCGCGCTGGTCCGGGCAGGAGGATGTGGTGGTCGGCACGCCGGTGGCAGGACGTACGCGCAGCGAGCTGGAGGGGCTGATCGGCCTCTTCCTCAACTCCCTGGCGCTGCGGGCGGACCTCTCCGGCGATCCGTCGTTCCGCGAGCTGTTGAGCCAGATCCGCGAGACCACGCTGGAGGCGTACGCGCACCAGGACGTCCCCTTCGAGCGGATCCTGGAGGAGCTCCGGCCGGAACGCAGCCTGGGCCGCACGCCGGTCTTCCAGGTCTTCCTGAACCTGCTCAACTACCAGGAGGGCGGACAGGCGGGGCCGGCGGGGGAGATGACGTCGCTGGGCGCGGGCGCGCAGATCGCCAGCAAGTTCGACCTGACGCTCTACGCGGGCGAGACGCCGGACGGCATCGCCCTGCACGCCGTCTACGACGCCGACCTCTTCGACGCCGTGCGCATCCGGGCGATGCTGGAGCAGCTCGGCGCCGTCCTGCGCCAGGCGGTGGACGATCCGGCCCGCCCGCTCGGCGCGCTCTCCCTGCACACCGGCAACGCCCCCGCGCCCGCCGACGGGCGGGTCGTGCGCACCGCCCGCGGCACCCCCGCCGGCATCGGCGAGGTGGGCGAGGTGTGGGCGGACGATGCGCCCACCGCGCAGCTCGGCCGGCCGCGCCCGGACGGCTCCATCGAAGTGCTGGGCGACGCGGAGGAGTGGCGCGCCCGGCGCCTGTCCTCCGCTGAACCACGCGAGATCGGATCCGCGGCCGGCTACGTTCCGCCCGCCACGGAGGCGGAGCGGGCGATGGCGGAGCTGTGGCGGGAGGTGCTGGGAATCGAGCGCGTGGGAATGGAGGACGACTTCTTCGACCTGGGCGGGCACTCGCTGCTGGGGGTGCGGCTGCTGGCCCGCGTGCGCCAGCGCTTCGGCCGCGTGCTGCCGCTGGGAACGTTATTCCGCGCCCCCACGCCGCGCGCCCTGGCCGCCGCGGTGGCGGGGGAGGAGCGCGACGCGTCCGCCACCCTGGTGCCGATCCACGAGGGCGGCGCGCTTCCGCCCTTCTTCTGCGTGCACCCGGCGGGCGGTACCGTCTTCCACTACGCGGAGATCGCGCGCCTGCTGGCGCCGGACCAGCCGTTCTACGGCCTGCAGGCCGCCGGCGTCCACGGCGAGGCCCCACCGCTGCGGACGGTGGAGGAGATGGCGGAGCGGTACGTGGCGGAGGTGCGGCGGGTGCAGCCGCGCGGGCCGTACTTCGTGGGCGGATGGTCGGCGGGCGGCATCATCGCGCTGGAGATGGCGGAGCGCCTGCGCGCCGCGGCCGAGGAGGTGGGCACGGTGGCGATGATCGACACGCGCACGCCGGACTTCCACCAGTCGCGCCGGGTGATGGACCAGGTGGACCACTACCGCGACTTCGCAGCCAGCCTGGTCCCGAGCGACGCGGGCGAGCTCGACGCGCTGGAGGCGGAGCTGCGCGCGCTGCCGGCGGACGACCGGCTGGGGCGGCTGGCGGGGTGGATGGCCGCGCGCGGCGCCGGGCTGGACGCGGCGGAGATCCAGCGGATCGGCGGGTCGGTGCGCGTGTTCCAGGCCGTCGCCGCTGCCACCCGCGAGCACCACGTGCGCCCGTACGAGGGGCGCGTGGACCTGTTCTGCGCGCGGGAGGGAACGGCGGGGGAGGGGATGGAGGCCGCGGGAATCCCGGAGAAGTGGCGGGCGCTGGGGCTCACCGGGCTGGAGGTGCACGCCGTCCCCGGCACGCACACCAGCATGGTGCAGCCCCCCCACGTCGCCCGCCTCGCCGCCGCCCTCCGTGACGCGCTGGCGGAGGCGCGGGGGGCAGACTCTCTTGTGCGCGGCGGAGCCCCAGCCTGACCAGAGAAGGGATTGGCC
>DATAAG010000274.1:0-2204 GCA_036260235.1 Longimicrobium sp. | reverse complement strand
GGGCGGTGGCGCGGCGGGCGCGCGCCGTCGTCGCCAACTCGGCGCTGACGCGGCGGCACGCGGTGGAGCTGCTCGGGGCGGACCCCGACCGCGCCCACGTCGTCCACTACGGGGCGGACCCCGAGCGCTTCCGCCCGCCCTCCGGCGCGGAGCGGGCGGAGGCGCGGCGGGCGCTGGGATGGATGGACGAGGCGCCGGTCGTCTGCTTCGTCGGGGCGCTGGGGGACCGGCGCAAGGGGTTCGACACCCTCTTCGCGGCGTGGGCGCGGCTCTGCGGCGAGGCGGGATGGGACGCGCGCCTCGCCGTCGCCGGCGCGGGCGGGGAGCTGGAGGCGTGGCGGCGGCGCGCGGCGGAGGCGGGGCTGGGGGACCGCATCCTCTTCCTCGGCTTCCGGTCCGACGTGCGGCGCGTCCTGTGGGCCGCGGACGCGCTCGCCTCGCCCACGCGCTACGAGGCGTACGGGCTGGCCGTGCAGGAGGCGCTCTGCTGCGGCCTTCCGGCGCTGGTCAGCGCGGACGCCGGCGTGGCGGAGCGGATCCCGAACGCGATGCAGGGGCTGCTGGTCCGCGATCCGGACGACGCGGAGGAGGTGGCGGCCCGGCTGCGCGCCTGGCGCGAATCGATCGATCCTCATCGCGCCGCCGCGCTGGCGCTTTCCGCACAGCTGCGGGCGTACACCTGGGACGACATGGGGCGGCGGATGGCGGCCATCCTCCTGGAGGGGCGGGCGTGACGGACGCGCCGCACGCGGGCTTCACCCCCACGGGCGCGTGCTGGATCTGCGGCGGGCGGGAGCTGTCGCCGGTGGCGCGCGCCATCTTCGAGCTCTCCGCCTACGCGGAGCAGGACCCCGAGCTGGCGCGCTACACCGGCGCGGCGGTGGACCTGGTCCGCTGCCGCGACTGCGGCTTCGGCCAGCCCGCGGCGCTGCCGTCGCTGCCGGACTACTTCGCGCGGATGTACGACCAGCGCTGGTCCGACGAGTGGATGGAGGCGGAGTTCCGCGAGGGGACCAAGGACCTCGTCTTCCGCGAGGTGCTGCGGGAGCTGGAGCGGCGCGTCCCCGTCGGGCGGCGGACGCTGCTGGACCTGGGCGCGCACGTCGGGCGGCTGATCCAGCTGGCGGCGCAGTCCGGCTGGCGGGCGGAGGGGGTGGAGCTGAACCCGCGCACCAGCGCCTACGCCGCGCGCGCCACCGGGCTCCCCGTGCACCGCGCGGACCTGCGCGACCTGGTGGCGGAAGGCCGCCGCTACGGCGCGGTGACGCTGGTGGACGTGCTGGAGCACATCGCGGAGCCGGTGGGCGCGCTGGAAGGGGTGCGGCGGGTGCTGGAGCCGGGGGGATGGATCGCGGTGAAGGTGCCGCACGGACCCAACCAGCTGATGAAGGAGCGCATCCGCGGCCGCCTGTTCCGCGGCTACCGCCCCACCGTTGCGGACAACCTGGTGCACGTGTCGCACTTCACCCCGCTGACGCTGCGGATGGCGCTGGAGCGGGCGGGCTTCGCGGACGTGGCGGTCGAGCCCGCCGCCCCCGTGCTTCCGCCGGAGGGCGGGGCCGCGCGCCGGGCCGTGCGCGTGGCGTTCCTGCGCGGCACCACCGCCGCCGCGCGCGCGCTGCCGTGGGGCGCCAGCTCGCCGCTCGCGATGAACCTGCAGGCGTACGCGCGGAACGGCAGTGCGTGAGTGCGGGCAGATCGCTCTTCCCGATCTCTGAAACCTTTTCTCACCGACGATGCCGGGCGATGTAGAGAAGAAGGCACCGCTTGGTTTGCCACCGCGCCTCCCAATGCACCCGAAGTGTCAAGCTTCCGTAATCGTGCCCAACCCAAATCCGGCAAAGGACTTGTCTTACGCAGAGTCAACAATCGGATTCGTGGGGGGCGGTAAATTGTAGTGAATCCTTGATATTCCGGAAGAGCCTGCCGAACTCCGCGCTCGAAAATGCCGCTTTTGCTGGGCAAGGTATCCCAATCCTATCCCCCCTGCAACGCCGTCGGAAGGTGGATTCACGCCCCCGACGGCGTACCCATTTCTTCGATAGCCTCAAAGCGAGCTTTGGTCTGGGTCATAAAAGCTTAAGCTTGTAATCATAGCGCCGTCGAACTCAATTGGGATTATGCACTCCAAACTCATCCCGCGTCCCAAAGCAACTCGCCTCGTTCGACTCGACATCAGCGTACAAATTCCATGTGCGTAAACG
>DATAAG010000273.1:0-4528 GCA_036260235.1 Longimicrobium sp. | reverse complement strand
GGGTGAGCGCCGGGGCGCGCGCGGCGGCCGCCCTGGCGGAGCACGGCGAGGCCGTCGCCCGCTCCGTCACCGGCCTGCTGTACGCGGAGATGCCGTGGCTGGTGGACCGCTACGGCGAGCGGGGGCGCCAGAAGTGCCTGCAGGACATGCGCTACCACCTGGAGCACCTGGCCCCGGCGGTGGAGCTGCAGGACCCGGCCCTCTTCGCCCGCTACGCCGAGTGGTGCGACGCCATGCTGCGGGCGCGCGGTGTGCAGACCGCGGAGCTGCTGCGGTCGCTGCAGCTGATGGAATCCGACGTGGCCGCCCGCCTTCCCGCGGAGGAGGCGCAGGCCGTGGCCGCGTGCCTGCGGGCGGGGACCGCGGTCCTCCACGGCGGGGACGGGGCGGGATGATGACCCCGGTGGACGAGGTGCGCCGCCGCTACCTGCAGGCCGTGCTGGACGGGCGCCGCCGCGACGCCTTCGCCGCGTTCGACGCGGCCGTGGACGAGGGGCTGGGGATCGGTCCCCTGTACCTGGAGGTCCTGCAGCCGGTGATGCGCGAGATCGGCCGGCTGTGGCAGGAGAACCGGATCACCGTGGCCGACGAGCACCTGGCGACGGCGATCACGCAGGCGGCCATGGCCCGGCTGTACGACCGCCTGTTCCGCGGGGAGGGCGCCGCGGGGCCGCTGCTGATCGCGGCGTGCGCGGACCAGGAGCGGCACGAGCTGGGGCTGCGGATGATCTGCGACCTGCTGGAGATGGAGGGGTGGGACACCGTGTTCCTGGGCGCGTCCGTCCCGGTGGACGACCTGGTGGCGATGGTGGTGGCCCGCCGCCCCGCCGCGGTGGCGCTCTCCGCCGCCATCACCCCGCACCTGGCACGGGTGCGCGAGGCGGTGGGCGCCATCCGCCGGGCGGTGCCCGGGGACGGGCCGGTGATCATGGTAGGCGGACGGGCGTTCGCGGACGACCCCGCGCTGGGCGACCGGCTGGGGGCGGACCTGACCGCCCGAGACGCGGTGGAGGCGGCAACGCGACTGAAGGAGCGGTTCGCGGCATGACGACGACCCCGGCTGCACTGGGGCTGCACCCGCTGCTGCGCGGCTTTCCCGGCTTCGTCCTGGAGCTGTCGCGCGACGGCACCGTGCTGGAGTCCAACGGGCGCATGGAGCACGCGCTGGAGCGCGGGGTGGTGGGCACCCCCCTGTCGGCCGTGCTGGACGCCCCCTCGCGGCGCAAGCTGGAGACCATCCTGGCCCGCGCCCCGGAGCAGCCCGGCCGCGACCCCGGGAGCGCCTGGGAGCTCATGCTGGAGGGGCGCGACACCCTCACCCCGCATTCCTTCTACCCCGTGTGGGACGAGGCCGGGGAGCGGCTGTGGCTGGTGGAGGCGCCGCGCGACCCCCGCTTCGACGAGATGTACGAGGAGCTGGCGGCGGTCAACAGCGAGCAGGCGCACGCGCAGCGGCAGCTGGCCAAGGAAAAGGCGCGGCTGGCGCGGGCGCTGGAGGAGCTGGAGCGCGAGCTCCGCGAGAACGAGCGGCTGTCGCGGGCGCTGCAGGCGCAGAACGCCGAGATGGAGGCGCAGAACCAGGAGCTGCTGGCGATGACCAAGGAGCTGCACGCCGGCCAGGAGCAGCTCCTTTCCGCCAACCAGCAGCTGGAGCGCCGCTCCCGCGAGCTGCAGATCGCCCTGGGGGCGCGCAACCGCTTCTACGGCGCCATGAGCCACGAGCTGCGCACCCCCATCAACGCCGTGATGGGCTACAACGACCTGCTGCTGGCGGAGGTGTACGGCCCGCTGAACGAGCAGCAGGAGCTGGCGGTGGAGCGGTCGCAGCGCGCCGTGCGGCACCTGCGCGAGCTGGTGAACGACGTGCTGGACATCTCCAGCCTGGAAAGCGGGCGCGCGGAGGTGCAGCCGCGCGAGGTGGACGTGGGCGCGCTGGTGGAGGAGACCTTCCACGTGCTGGGCCCGCTGGCGGAGGGGTCGCGCACGGAGCTGCGGGTCATCCGGCACGACCCCGTCCCCGCGCTGCGCACCGACCCGCGGCGGCTGGGGCAGATCCTGATGAACCTGGTCTCCAACGCCATCAAGTTCGGCGCGGGGTCGCCGGTGTGGGTGCACCTCTCCGCCGCGCGGGGCGGGGGCGTGGTGGTGGAGGTGACGGACGGCGGCCCGGGCATCGCCGAAGAGGACCAGACGCGCATCTGGGACGAGTTCGTCCAGCTGGGACGCGGGGCCAACCTGTCCGGCATCCGCGAAGCCACCGGGCTGGGGCTTCCCATCTCGCGCCGGCTGGCCGCGGCGCTGGGGGGAACGCTGGAGCTGGCCTCCACCGTGGGGGTGGGGACCACCTTCCGCCTCACCCTCCCCGGCGCGCCGCCCCCGCCGGAGCGGGGGTAGCGGGACCACGGCGGCCAACCCCGCCGTTCCCCGGGGCATCCAGCGCAGGCGAACGGCCGCCGCCGCGGGCGCGGGGCCTGTTCCCCATCGAAAGAACCACGCCACCGGAAAGCCATGTCGCAGGAGTCGCAGGAGGGGGCCGGGCAGGCCGTGCGGTCGGGCGACCGCCGCGGCCGCGAACGCAGAAAGGTGGAGCGCCGCGCGCCGCCGCCCATGTGGCGGCGGCCGTGGGCGCTGGTGTCGTACGGCGTGCTGGGCGCGCTGGCGCTGGTGCTGCTGGTGAACACCCTGCGCGGCGGCGGCGATCCGCCGGTGGACGAGGCGCTGGTCACCGGGCCCGCGGAGAACGGCACCACGGTGGCCCCGCCCAACCCGGCCGCCGCGGCCGCGGGGCCCGAGGACGCGTACGGCACCGCCGGCTTCGAGCGGCTGGTGGTGGAGGGCGAGTCGGCGGTGGGCAAGGTGGTGCGCGCGGAGCTCTTCTGCGGCGCGCCGCAGAACTTCACCATCATCCAGGGGCACACGGCGCCCCGCTCGGTGGCGTCGCTCATCCAGGATGGCAGCGTGCGCGCCACGGAGTGCAAGTGGGGCCCCTCCGGCGAGTCCCGGCGCCAGGACCTGCTCCTGCTCATCCCCCCCGCGCTGGCGGCGGAGTTCTCCGGCGCGCCCGAGGTCAACGACAACTTCGTGCAGCGGCGCCGCGTGGTGGCCGAGGTGGAGTGGGTGGGCCGCTCCGAAACCCTGGCGCTGCGCACGGCCGGCGTATTTCGCGGCCTGATCTCGCAGTGACGTTCCCGATCCCTTCCGCACGAACCCGATGAGACACCGATTGATCGTGGCGGCCGTCCTGGCGGCCGTTCCCGCCGCGCCCGGCGCCGCCGCGCAGGCCGACCCGCTGCTGGCGCGCGCGCTGCGCATTCACGCCGACGCGCCGCTGGTCGACGGGCACAACGACCTGCCCTGGGAGATCCGCGAGAAGGCGCAGGGCGACCTGCGCGTGATGGACCCCAACGGCGCGCTCCCCCAGCAGCACACGGACGTGCCGCGGCTGCGGCAGGGGGGCGTGGGCGGCGTCTTCTGGGCCGCGTACGTGCCGGTGGACGCCATCGGAAAGAACGCCGCCGGCTTCGCGCTGGAGCAGATCGGCCTGATCAAGCGGATGACGGACCACTCGCCCGAGCTGGAGATGGCGCTCACGGCCGACGACGTGGTGCGCATCCACCGTGCGGGGGGCGTGGCCTCGCTCATCGGCATCGAGGGGGGGCACGCCATCGAGAACTCGCTGGACGTGCTGCGGCAGTTTTACGAGCTGGGGGTGCGCTACATGACGCTCACCCACGCCAACACCCTCGACTGGGCCGACGCCGCGACGGACTCCGCGCGCCACGGCGGGCTCACCCGCTTTGGCGAGGAGGTGGTGCGGGAGATGAACCGGCTGGGGATGCTGGTGGACCTCTCCCACGTCTCGCCGGAGACGATGGCGGACGCCATCCGCGTCTCCGAGGCGCCGGTGATCTTCTCCCACTCCAGCGCCCGCGCCCTGGCGGACCATCCCCGCAACGTGCCGGACGACGTGCTGCGGGTGCTGCGGGAGAACGGCGGGGTGGTGATGATCAACTTCTACTCCGGCTTCGTGGAGCCGACGGCCGCGCAGCAGATGCGGGGGATGTTCGAGGTGCAGCGCCGCTTCCGAGAGCAGTTCCCCGGCGACCCGCAGGCGGCGCAGCGGGCGTACGACCAGTGGCGCCGCGACAACCCCGTGCCGCGGGGGACCACGGCCACGCTGGCGGACCACATCGACCACGTGGTGCGGGTGGCGGGGATCGACCACGTGGGGCTGGGCTCGGACTACGACGGCGTGACCTCGCTCCCGGTGGGGATGGAGGACGTGTCGCGCTACCCGTACCTGACGGCGGAGCTGCTGCGGCGCGGCTACTCGGACGAGGACGTGCGCAAGGTGCTGGGCGGCAACGTGCTGCGGGCGATGCGGCAGGCGGAGCAGGTGGCCGCGCGCCTGCAGCGCGAGCGCGGCCCGTCGCAGGCGGTGATCGACGTGGTCGACGGTCTTCCGGTACGGCGGAACTGAAGGTTACAGGGGACAGGTTACAGGTTACAGCCTGCAACAGACGGTCTG
>DATAAG010000272.1:0-3906 GCA_036260235.1 Longimicrobium sp. | reverse complement strand
CCGCTGGTCCGCCTCCTGGCCGAAGATCTCGCTCTCCAGCTCGCGGTACGCCTTGTAGCAGCGGAACGCCTCGGCGATGTCGCCCGCGGCTTCGTGGATGCGCGCCAGGGCCCGGTTCGCCTGCAGCGCCAGCTGGCGTGCACCGACCTCGCCCCCCACGCGCACCGCCTCTTCGAGGCGGCGCACGGCCCCGGCGCCGTCGCCCTGTGCGGCCAGCGCCTCCCCGAGGTGAAGGAGGATGGCGGCCTCTTCGTAGCGCGTGCCCAGCTCGCGGCTGGCGGCCAGCGCCGTCTCGAAAAGCTCCAGCGCCTCGGCGTGCCTGCCGAGCATGTGCGTGACCTCGGCCACGTTGTTGAGGGCGGCGATCTCACCCCGCCGGTCGCCGGCTCCCTGGAACTCGGCGCGGGCCCGGGAGAAGTACTCCAGCGCGGGCTGCGGAAGGCCGAGCGCCCGGTACGTGCTGCCGATGTTGTTCAGCAGCGAGCCGAAGTTGGTGAATCCCGCCTGCCGCAGGAGCTTCAGGCTGCGGCGGTAGTGGTCCAGGGCCTGGTCGTGCTCGCCCAGCATGGAGTGGGCGTTGCCCAGGTTGTTCAGGCAGAGGCCCACGCCCCGCGTCTCCTGCAGCTCTTCGTAGATCGTGAGCGCGGCCTGGCTGTACCGGAGCGCCTCGGCGTAATCACCGATCTGGTGGTGGTTCAGACCGATGGCCAGCAGCGTGTCGGCCTCTCCCGAGCGGTCGCCGATCTCGCGGTAGATGACCAGCGCGTGGGTGTGCAGCCGCAGCGCAGCGCCGTAGTCGCCGGTGCGGGCCTTGTCGTGGCCAAGCCACCGGAGCATCGTCGCCTCGCCGGCCCGGTCGCCGATGCTGCGGAAGAGGGTGCACGCGGTCTGCAGGTCGCCGGCGGCCTCGTTGAACTCGGACAGCATGAACAGGCACACCCCGCGCGTACGGATGCTGGCGGCCAGCCCCGGAAGGTAATCCTGAAGGGCGGCCAGCTTCGCCGCTTCCCGCGCGAGCTCCAGCGCCGGCCGCGGGTGGGCGAAGTGCTCCGTCCAGGCGCGGGCGTTCAGCTCATCGATCTGCCGCCGGAGGTCGCCGCCCGGCGGGGCGGATGAGGAAGGGTCGGAGCTCGCCATGGTCGCATGAACCCCGCGCATCGTTATTTGGTCCGAACTGTACGTCTCCCGGGACGTATTCGCCGAACGGCGTTCCGGCGTTCCCGCTCGCTCCACTCGATACCGCGCTTCGCGGCGGCGTACCCGCGCCGTTGCGGGATGCACGGCATCATCGGCCCGCGTCTCGCGAAGCGGCCGCTCGGTGCCGATAAGTTACGGATTTTGTGTGCCACGGCGCCGCGATCCTGCCTCGCCCGGCCGGAAGAGGGCCGTGCCGCCGGCAGCCGCGGGATTTTCGGGATGGAAGGACGGCCGCGAGCCTCACTCGCTCCGGGTGGAGCCGGCCGGAATCCCCCTGTTTCGCGCCGCCTCGGCCACGGCCGCCGCGATCTCGTGACGGTTGCGCGCGAGCCGCAGGCCCAGGCGCTGCTCCCGTCCGTCCGCCGTCACCAGGCGCACGGCGTCGGGCGCCGCGGAGAGCGACCGCAGCTCGGCCCAGCGGGCGGAGGCGCGGCGAAAGCGGCCGGCGCGGAGGGAGATCCCCTCGTCGTCGATGCGCAGCGCCCACTTCTCCCGCATGCGGCGCCGGATGACGGGGTGCAGGAACGCCAGCGCCAGCGCGGTGATTCCGCTCACCAGCGGCGGCGACACCAGCTTGCCGCCCGCGCTCCAGCGCGCGTACCACTCCACGAACAGCACGGCCGCCGCGCACAGGTTCAGGAGGCTGACGCGCGCCGGCGCGTCCCCGTGCCGCGTGCGCACCTCGCGCACGATCGCGCCCGCCAGCGCCGCCGCGCCGACCAGTTCCACGCCCGCGAGCACCGTCGAGGCCGTGCCGGCGGCGGGGAGCGCATCCAGCGCCGCCGTCAGCAGCCCGAGCGCCGCGACCCCGTGGCCGAACAGGTCCATCCGCTCGGCGAACGCCCGGCGTCGGTCGTGGATGGGGACGATCAGCGGCTCCATGCACACGCGGGGGAGACGAGAGGAGGACGGGCGGCCTCGGGGCCCTCACCCGGCTCGCTCGGGCTCGCCACCCTCTCCCACAAACTACGTGGGAGAGGGTGTAGACTTCGAGCCTGACGGCCTGCGCGTCGCCGGTGTCCTGGTCGTTGAAGCCCCGCGCAGTTTGCGGGGCTTCCCGCTGTTCCAGCCGCGGGTTCACCCGCCCGGACCGGGGGTTGTGCCAGGGCCGTTCACCCGCCCAGGCGCGGGAGCCCGCCCCTCACGTCCCTACTCCTCGTCGTCCTCCTCCGGCACGTCCGCGAACACGATGCCGAAGGGGCAGATCCCCACCTGCACCGTACGCTCGGCGGTGCCGTCGCTCTCCAGGCGGTGCACGGAGCCGCGCGTCTGGCAGGTACCCGGGTCCGCGGTGTGCAGCCGGCCGGCGTAGTCGAAGCCGATCCCCGACACCACGCCGGACCCGGCCGGCAGGATCGGCTCGTCCAGCGGCACGCGGAAGGTGCGCGACTGCGGGCTCCACACCACGATGCCGGTGCCGTAGCTCCCCACGAACAGCTCGCCGTTGGGCGCCGCCGCCAGCGACGACGGGAACTCGCCGAACCCGGCGTGGTGCGACTCTTCCGCGAGCGTCTGCAGGTTCACCACCGAGAGCGAGCCGTTGTTGCCGCCGAACGATCCCGAGTTCAGCACGTACAGCCGGTTGCCCACGAACGCCGCCGCCGCCGGGTTGATCCCGCTGAGCTGCACCGTGCGCACCACGCGCAGCCGGTCGTCCAGCACCGTCACCGAGCCGGGCCCGGCGGGGACGAAATTCACCAGGTTCGCGTTCAGCACGTAGATACGCGCGCCGTCGCTGGCGATCGCCTGCGGATAGGTGCCCACGGCGATCTCCGCCCCGGCGGTGCCGCGCAGCACGTTGACGGGCGTGATGGTGTTGCGCCCGGCGTTGGCGACCACCGCGATGGAGTCGTTCACGAACTCCGAACCGGTGGCGCCGGAGCCGGCGGGAAGCGCGACGGTGCTCGCCAGGGTGCCGGTGCGCAGGTTCACCACCGCGGCGAACGGATAGGTGCCCAGCGGCACCACCGCGTACGCCCCGCGCGCCGACGCGCCGGTGGGCGTGCCCTGCGCGCCCAGCCCCACGGTGCGCGCCTGCACGTTGCCGCCGTCCACCGGCACCAGCGAGAGCGAGTTCTCCACGCTGTTGACGGTGAGCACCAGCCGCTCCGCGATGCGCGGCTCGTTGGGCGAGTCGCCCTTGCACGCGGCGGCCAGGAAGAGCGCCAGCGGGGCCAGCCGGCGGAAGAAGCGCGTCTGCATCTGCTCTATCGTTCGATGGAGGAGGGGTTCGTGCGCGCCAGGCGCACGTCGAGCCGGACCCGGCGCCCGGGCTCGGGAAATCCGGCGATCAGCGAGTCCTTCTCGTCCAGCACGCGGTCCACGTCCACCGCGGCCGTCATCGTCCATCCCCCGAACCTCCAGTCGCGGCCGGCGCGCAGGGCCGTGCTCCAGAAGCCGGGGAGGGCGTTCACCTTCGCCGCGGCCGGGTAGCGCACCCCGGTGTAGCGCGCGACCGCATCCACCCGCCACGCCCCCCGCCGCCACTCCGCACCGGCCGACCCCGTGTGCCGCGGCCGGTAGGCGAGCTGGATCCCCCGCGCCTCGTCGTCCGCGTAGGTGACGCGGGCCAGGGAGTACGACCCGCTCAGCCGCACCCCGGCGGCGGGCCACCACACCTCGCCGCGGGTGTCGATCCCGCGGCGAAGGACGTCGACGTTCCGCGGGCTCCAGCGAAAGCGGAAGTCGGGGAGCCACAGGATCATCCCC
>DATAAG010000271.1:0-1535 GCA_036260235.1 Longimicrobium sp. | reverse complement strand
GTGCTGCGCCGGGTGGGGGCGATCCTGCGCGGGGGACTGCGCGCCGTGGACGTGGTGGCCCGCTACGGGGGAGAGGAGTTCGCGCTGCTGCTGGTGGAGACGCCGCTGGAGCACGCGTCCGCCGTGTGCGAGTCGCTGCGGTCCGCGGTGGAGCGCTACGACTGGAACGCCGTGCACCCGGGGCTGCGGGTGACGCTGAGCCTGGGGGTGGCGTCCGGGCGCGGCGCCGCCAGCCCCGAGTCGCTCCTGGCCGCGGCCGACGCCCGGCTGTACGACGCCAAGCGCGGCGGCCGCAACCGCGTCTGCCACTGACGGGATCGCGGTGTTCGGGCGGGTGGCGGCGATGCCGGATTCGTCCCCGCCGCCGGAATGAACGATGGACCGGGGGGTCATGCGACCGTGGCAAACTCCGACCTTTCTTCTCTCGCCGCTCCTGCCGGCGACCTTCGGCAGCACATCCGCGATCTGAACGCCCGCGCCTGGGCGGAGCGCTACGCGAACCCGCGGCAGGCGCTGGAGCAGGCGCGACAGGCCGGGCGGCTGGCGGATGCAGACGGAGACCTCGCGGGGAAGGCCGACAGCCTGCGCACCTGCGGCGCATGCCTGATCCTGCAGGCGGAGGCCGACGCGGCCGTCGACGACCTTCAGGCGGGCTCGACCTGTACCACACCCTGGGTGACCAGAGCGGTGAGGCGACGGTGCTCCGCTGGCTGGGCCACGCCCGGGCCGCCGCGGGCGACTTCGCCGGCGCGTTGCTGCTGCGGATGCAAGCGCTGCGGCTTGAGCGCCAGGTCGGCGACCCGATCGGAGAGTCCGACACGCTGCTGTCCATCGGCTTGGACTACCAGCAGCTGGGCGACTACGCCGAGGCGCTGCGCTACGTCCAGGCTGCCCTGCGGATTCGGGAGGAATTGGGAGACACAATGGGCGTGGGCATCTGCCTCAACAACCTGGGCAACGTCCACTCCATGCTGGGGGAGCACGCACAGGCTCTGGAGTACTACCACCGCAGCCTGGAACTTCAGCGGGGCCTGAGCTCCGCCCGCATCGGGACCGTGCTGAGCAACATCGGGAGCGCGTACAGGGAACTGGGCCAGACCGAGGCTGCGCTGGACTACTTCTCCCGTGCGGTTTGCCATCTTCGCGAGTGTGGCGACCGGCGTGGAGAGATTTGCGCGATGAGCAACATCGCGGAGGTACGGCACGCGCTCGGCGATCACGGGGTGGCGCTGGAGCTGTTCGAGACGGCGCTATCCGCAAGCCGGGAACTCGGCTTCCGTTACGAAGAGGCGGGCATCCTTCTCTATTCCGGCGAAGCGCTCGCTGCGCAGGGTCAGGGCACGCGCGCGGCCCACCGCCTGGAAGACGCTGTCCGCATGGGTACCGAAATCGGCGCACGCCAGCTGGCGCTGCAGGCGAACCGGGCCCTGGCGCGCATCCACGAAGCCGCGGGCGACATCGCCGAGGCGTTCCGCTGCTACAAGGCGTACCGCGAGCTGGAGAGCGAGATCTTCGGCCAGGAGGCGGACCAGCGG
>DATAAG010000270.1:0-11654 GCA_036260235.1 Longimicrobium sp. | reverse complement strand
GGCGCGCCATGCGGCTGCGCGAGCAGGGCGTGGGGGCGGAGTCGCGCGTCGCCGTCGTGGGCGAGCGCGCGGCCGAGACGCTGGTCTCCCTCCTGGCGGTGATGTGGGCCGGCGGGGCGTACGTCCCGCTCGATCCCGCCTATCCGGCGGAGCGCCTGCGCTTCGTGCTGGAGGATGCGGGGGTTTCGCTGGTGGTGGCCGCGGGCGCCGCGGCCCGGGCGGCGCGCGCCGCCGGCCACGCCGTCCTCGATGCCACCTCGTCCGACGGCGATTCCGTCGCCGCGGCGGACGCCGCGCCCGCGCCCCTGGACCCGCGGACGCTGGCGTACGTGATCTACACCTCCGGCACCACCGGCCGCCCCAAGGGGATCGGGGTGGAGCACGCGGCGCTGGCGCGGTACGTCGCCGCGGTCTCCGCGACGCTCGCGCTCCCGGAGGGCGCCACGTGCGCGATGGTGTCGACCTTCGCGGCCGACCTGGGAAACACCATGCTCTTTCCCGCGCTCTGCGGCGGGGGCACGCTGCACCTGGTCCCGGAGTCGTGCGCCACCGACCCCCGGGCGTGGGCGGAGTACGCCGCGCGCCACGCCATCGACGCGCTCAAGATCGTCCCCTCGCACCTGCGCCTGCTGCTGGACGCGGAGCGGCCGGAGCGCGCGCTCCCCCGCGCCCGCCTGGTGCTGGGCGGCGAGGCGAGCGACCGCGCGCTGGTGGACCGGGTGCGCGCGCTGGCGCCGGAGTGCCGCGTCTTCAACCACTACGGGCCCACCGAGACCACCGTCGGTATCGTGGCCGGCGAGATGGCGTTGGACGACGCGGGCCCGCCGCCGCTGGGACGTCCGCTCGCCGGCGTGCGGCTGTACGTCGTCGATGGGCACGGCCGGCTGGCCCCGGAGGGCGCGGCCGGCGAGCTGTACGCGGGCGGCGGGAGCGTGGCGCGGGGATACGTGAACCGTCCCGCGCTCACGGCCGGCCGCTTCGTCCCCGACCCGTTCGGCGGCGAGCCCGGCGCGCGCCTCTACCGCACCGGCGACCGCGTGCGCTGGCTGGCGGACGGGCGCCTGGAGTTCCTGGGGCGCACCGACGACCAGGTGAAGGTGGCGGGGAACCGGGTGGAGCCCGCGGAAGCCGCGGCCGTCCTGGCCGGGCACCCGTCGGTCGCCGAGTGCCGCGTGATCGCCGCGCCGCACGGCGAGCAGGTGCGGCTGGTGGCGTACGTCGTCCCCCGCGGCGACGAGGCGGCGCCGGCGCAGCTCCGCGCCTTCCTGGCGGAGCGGCTCCCGGAGCCGCTGGTCCCCTCCGTGTTCGTCCATCTCGCCCGCTTTCCCGTGACGCCCAACGGCAAGCTGGACGTGGCCGCCCTCCCCGCGGCGGACGCGCCGGCCGGCGGCGGACGGGCGCCGGCCACCCCGCTCGAAGCGCGGCTGGCGCGGCTCTGGGCCGACGTGCTGGGCGTGGAAACGGTGGGGGCGGACGACGACTTCTTTCTCCTGGGCGGCAACTCGTTCCTGGCGGTGCGGCTGATGTCGCGCATCCACCGGGAGTTCGGCTCGCAGCTCCCCCTGGCCGCGCTCGTCGGCGCGGGAACGGTGGAGCGCATCGCCGCCCTGCTGGACGGCGGCGGCGCGCCGGCGCACGAGCACCTGGTGCCGCTCGCCGGCGGCGCGAGCGGCGAGGCTCCGCTCTTCTGCATCCACCCCGGCGCCGGGACGGTGCTCTGCTACAACGCCATGGCGCGGCACCTGGGCCCGTCGGTCCCCGTGTTCGGGGTGCAGGCGCTGGACTTCGAGGTGGACCGCGCGGCGCTCACCTCCATCCCGGAGATGGCGGCGCGCTACGTGGACGAGATCCGCCGGCTCCACCCGGGTCCCGTGCGGCTGGCGGGATGGTCGTTCGGCGGGCTGGTGGCGTTCGAGATGGCGCGCCAGCTCCACGCCCTGGGCGAGGCGCCGGAGCAGCTGATCCTCTTCGACACGCGCCTGCCGATCACCGCCCCCGCGCTGGCGAGGGTAGACCCCGTCTTCCACCGCCTGAGCATGCTCTTCGACCCCCGCCTCCTGGTGGCGGCGGACGGCACCCGCACGGTGGAGCGCGCGGAGGTGGACGGGCTGCCGGTGGACGCGCAGCTGGACCTGGTGTCGCGCCGCACCGGGATCGCCCGCGAGCGGCTGGTCCCCGCGCAGGTCCCGCCGGACCGCCTGGACCGCTACGTGGAGCTGCGCATGGCCCGCACGCGGGCCATCCTCGCGTACCAGTGGGCCCCGTACGACGGGCCCATCACCCTGTTCCGGGCCGGCGAGCTGGACCTGGACATCCCCTTCCCGGAGCTCCGGGCCGCCTACCGCCAGGCGGCTGCGACCCCGGACTACGGGTGGGGCCGCCTGTCCTCGCATCCCGTGGAGGTGGTGACCGTACCGGGCACCCACACCGGGATGTTCGACGAGCCGCACGTCGGCACGCTGGCGCACGAGCTGGAGCGCCACCTTGCCGCCGCGCCGGCGTCCACCTGAACGGGGCCCCGCATGTCCGACCTGGCACGACTTCTCGCCTACCTGGTCCGCGTCTCCGGGGGGAGCCGCCGCGCGCGGCTCACCTTTGCCGGGGTGATCGCGGCGGGGATCGGCAGCGGCCTGGCGCTGGCCGCTCTCATCGGCGCCGTCAACACCCTTCTCGCCGCAGGGGGAGCGCCTTCCCGCGCCCTGGTGGCCACCTTCCTGGTGCTGCTGGTGGCGCGGCCGGCGCTCCGCTTCCTGGCGCACTTCCTGGTGCTGCGCATCACGGAGACCGGCTTCGTGACGCTGCGGATGGAGCTTTGCCGCCGCGTGGTCGCCACCCCGCTGCGGCGCCTGGAAGAGCTGGGGCGGGCGCGGCTCACGGCGGCGCTCGCCACCGACGTGGGGCAGATCGTCAACGCGATGGTGCTCCTTCCCACCGTGCTGATGCACGCGTCGGTGCTGGCGGGCTTCCTCGCCTACCTGGGCTGGCTCTTCTGGCCCCTTCTTCCCCCGCTCCTCCTGCTGACCGCCGCGGGGGCGGTCTCCATCCGCTGGATGATCCGGCGCGGGATGGTCCGGGTGGCGGCGGGGCGGCAGCTGTACGACCGCCTCTTTCACCAGATGCGCGGCGTGACCGAGGGGACCAAGGAGCTGCAGGTGCACCAGCGCCGCCGCGGCGAGTTCATGGCGCGGATGGAAGGGACCGCGCGGGAGCACCGCCGCGAGATGCGGCTGGGCGACCTGTGGTTCGGGGTGATGACGGCGTCCAGCGAGCTCCTCTTCTTTCTGGCCGTGGCGCTGGTGCTGCTGGCGGGGCCGCACCTGGTGGCGGTGCCGCCCGCCACCCTGGCGAGCTTCGTGGTCGCCATCCTGATGATGCGCGGCCCGCTGGAGGCGCTGCTGGACGGCACCGCGGTGCTGGGCCAGGCCACGGTCGCCGCGCGCAAGGTGGAGGAGCTGACCGGCTCGCTCGCCGCGCCGGCGCCCGACGTCCCCCTCCCGGCGCCGCGGCGCTGGCGCTCGCTGGAGCTGGACGGCGTCACCCACAGCTACCGCGGCGAGGCGGACGAGCGCTTCGTCCTGGGCCCGCTGACCCTGGCCCTCTCCCCCGGCGAGATGGTGTTCGTCGTGGGCGGCAACGGGAGCGGAAAGACCACCTTCGCCAAGGTGCTGCTGGGGCTCTACGCCCCCGAGTCCGGCGAGATCCGGCTGGACGGGCGCGCGGTGGAGCCGGCGGGGATGGACGCGTACCGCCAGCACTTCTCCGCCGTCTTCTCCGACTTCTTCCTCTTCGAGAGCCTGATGGGGGTGGATGCCGCCGACCTGGACGGCGACGCGCGGCGCTACCTGTCCGCGCTGCACCTGCAGCACAAGGTGCGGGTGAGCGGGGGCGAGCTATCCACCGTGGACCTTTCGCAGGGGCAGCGCAAGCGGCTGGCGCTGCTGGGCGCGTACCTGGAAGACCGCCACGTCTGCCTCTTCGACGAGTGGGCGGCCGACCAGGACCCGCACTTCAAGGAGGTCTTCTACCGCCACCTCCTTCCCGAGCTGCGGGCGCGGGGAAAGACGCTGGTCGTGATCAGCCACGACGACCAGTACTACGGCGTGGCCGACCGCGTGGTGCGGCTGGACTACGGGCAGGTCACCTTCGACGGGAGCGCCGCCGAGTACCTGGACGGCGGCCACGCCGCCCGCCCGCCCGCCTTTGCCGGAGCCGTCGCCGCGTAGCCGGGGGCGGGGCGGGGAAGGCCGGGCTCGGCCGGGCACGACTTCCTTTCGGGACAATCCGCGGCGGAACGCGCCGCCACTTCAGCCAACGACCAACAGGGCAGGGGCACGTGATCGCACAGAACGGAGACCGGCCGCGCGCCGGGATGGAGACCTTCGACCGCATGGAGTCGGCGGTGCGCAGCTACTGCCGCTCGTTTCCGGTGGTGTTCACCTCCGCCACGGGGGCCACGCTCACCGACGAGGACGGGCGGGAGTACCTTGACTTCTTCAGCGGGGCGGGGGCGCTCAACTACGGGCACAACCCGCCGCGGATGCGGGAGGCGATGATCGAGTACCTCCGGGCGGACGGCGTGATGCACAGCCTGGACCTGGCCACCGCGGCCAAGCGCCGCTTCCTGGAGCGCTTCGACGAGGTGATCCTGCGCCCGCGGGGGATGAGCTACCGGGTGCAGTTTCCCGGGCCCACCGGGACCAACGCCGTGGAGGCGGCGCTCAAGCTGGCCCGCAAGGCGACGGGGCGGCAGACGGTGGCCTGCTTCGCCAACGGCTACCACGGGATGACGCTGGGCGCCCTGGCCGTGACCGGCAACGCGGCCAAGCGCCGGGGCGCCGGCGTCCCCCTGTCGCACGCCTTTCCGCTCCCCTTCGACCGCGACCTGGGGCCGGGCACCGACTCGCTGGAGTACTTCGAGCAGCTGCTGGACAACACCGGGAGCGGGATGGAGCTCCCCGCCGCGGTGATCGTGGAGACGGTGCAGGCGGAGGGCGGGGTCAAGGTGGCCGGCGCCCCGTGGCTGGTCCGGCTGGAGCGGATCGCCCGCGAGCACGGCATCGTCCTGATCGTGGACGACATCCAGGTCGGGTGCGGGCGCACGGGGCGCTTCTTCTCGTTCGAGGAAGCGGGGATCCGCCCCGACATCGTCTGCCTGTCCAAGTCCATCAGCGGCAACGGGCTGCCGCTGGCGCTGGTGCTCATCCGCCCCGACCTGGACGTGTGGGCGCCGGGCGAGCACAACGGCACCTTCCGCGGCAACAACCTGGCGTTCGTCACCGCGGCCGAGGCGCTCTCCTTCTGGGTGGACGACACGCTGAGCCGCGACGTGGCGCGCAAGGGCGCGCGGGTGCACGAGCGGCTGGGCGGCATGGCGGCGCGCTTTCCCGAGGCGCGGGCGCACGTCCGCGGGCGGGGGCTCATCCAGGGCCTCTTCTGCGACGCGCCGGGGCTGGCGGGGGAGGTGTCGGCCGGCGCGTTCGCGCGCGGGCTGATCGTGGAGACCGCCGGGCCCGGCGACGAGGTGCTCAAGCTCCTTCCCCCGCTCACCGTGCGCGACGACGAGCTGGAGCGGGCGCTCGACATCGTCGAGGAATCGCTCTCCGCCGTCCTGGCCGGCGCGCCCGGCGAGGCGCTCCTGGCCACGGCCGCGTAGGCGACCGACCGTGCATCCCCCGAACCCGTTACTTCCCATGCGACCCCTGGTTCTCAAGTTCGGCGGCACCTCGGTGGGCACGCCCCGCCGCATGCGGCTGGCGGCCCGCCGCGTACAGGCGCACCTCCGCGCCGGCCGCCCCGTCGTGGTGGTGGTCAGCGCCACCGGCCACACCACCGACCGCATCGTCTCGTGGATGGAGGCGCTGGGCCCGGGCGACGCGGCGGAGGGGCGGCGGCGCGAGCTGGACCGCGCCCTGGCCACCGGCGAGGACCTGGCCGCGTCGCTCTTTGCCGCGGCGCTCTGGGAGCGCGGGGTGCGCGCGGTGAGCCTGCGCGGCGGCGAGGCGTGCGTGCGGGCGGACGGGCCGTTCGGCGCGGCGTGCATCCGCGAGGTGCGCCCGGATCCCCTCCGCGCGCTGCTGGCGGAGGGGGTGGTGGCCGTGGTGGCGGGGTTCCAGGGCGTCCGCTGCGACGGCGAGACGGTCACGCTGGGCCGCGGCGGCTCCGACACCAGCGCCGTGGCGATCGCGGCGGCGCTGGGCGCCTCGTGCCACATCGTGACCGACGTGGCCGCGGTGCACGCCCGCGACCCCCGGGTGGACCGCGCCGCCCCGGCGTTTCCCCACCTGACGCACGCGGCCCTGGTGCAGCTGGCCGAGGCGGGCGCGCAGGTGGTGCACAGCGAGGCTGCGCGGATGGCGGAGCGGCTGGACGTGCCGCTGCGGGTCTACTCCTTTCGGGCGCCCCCGGGCGGGCGCACGGGGACGCGCGTCTTCACCCCCGCGTGCGCGCTGGCGGGTGCCGCGTGATGGATACGATCGAGCTGGGCCGCACCGGGCGGCGGGTCTCGCGGGTGGGGCTGGGCGCGCTCCCCCTGTCCTTCGACGGGCGGCCGGAGCGCGCGGCGGCCCGGCGGGTGGTGCGCCGGGCCGTGGAGCTGGGCACCCTCATGATCGACACCGCCGACGGCTACTGCCTTCACGCGGGCGAGATGGGGCACAACGAGCGGCTGATCGCCGAGGCGCTGGACGAGCTGGGGCGGCCGCCGCAGGTGCTGGTGTCCACCAAGGGGGGAATCACCTTCAGCGGCGCGCGCATGGAGCCCAACGGGCACCCCTGGTACCTGCGCCGCGCCTGCGAGCGCAGCCTGCGCGCGCTGGGGGTGGAGAGCCTGGACCTGTACTACCTGCACATGCCCGACCCGGCCGTTCCCTTCGCGGAGAGCGTGGGCGAGCTGGCGCGGCTGGCGGCGGAGGGGAAGGTGCGGGCGGTGGGGCTCTCCAACGTGAGCCTGGAGCAGCTCCGGGCCGCGGGCCGCATCGTGGACGTCGCCGCCGTCCAGAACCACCTGAGCCCGTGGGACCGCTCGATGGAGGCGTCGGGGATGGTCGCGTACTGCCGGGAGCACGGCATCACCTTCTTCGCGCACAGCCCGGCCGGCGGGGCCGGGCGCGTGGGCCGCCTGCGCGCCAGCGAGGCGCTGGCGGAGCTGGGGAGGCGCTACGGCCTGGCGCCGGTGGAGCTGGTGATCGCCTGGGTCCTGCAGCTGTCGCCCTCGCTGGCCACCATCCCCGGCGCCAGCCGCCCGGAGAGCATCGAGAGCAGCGTGCGCGCGGCTTCGCACACCCTCGATGCGCGGGCGGTGGAGGCGCTGGAGGAGGCCTTCTCGCGGATCTGATACCGGATCCGCAAAAAGAATGGGCCGCACACAGAGTCAGCAGAGTCAACAGAGTTTTCTCGTGCCGTTCACCCGGCTCGCACCATCCTGACCCTGATTCATGTCCGCCGATGGCATGGCGCGCCGGCCGACGAGGCACGAGCCGGCGTGGGCTGTCGGGAATGGGAGAGGGATGGAGGTGCTGCAGGATGCCATGAGAATTTTTTTGGGGGGAGGCATGCGTGCGCCGGATCATCTCCGGAGCGCACTGGAGAAAGCCGCCCGGACGACCTGATGCGCGATCCTGAGAACCATCCGCCAGCTCCACGGCCGAGGGAAACGGGCGCCACTCTCATCAAGCATCGTTCTTTTTCCGGATCCGGTATGACCGCACCGCGACCGACGCGCCGGCGGACAAGCCGACTGGTTCCCGCCGCGCAGACCCGTCTTCATCGAACGCCTTCATCGAACGCACCGGTCTTCCGCGACTGCATCTGCAGCCCGCGTTTTACTTCAGAGGAGAAATCCCAGATGAATGAATCAGAGCAGATCCACGAGCACCGCCGCCACGCTTCCCTGCGCCGGCGCGCCGCGGCACGCGCCCGGGTGCCGGGAGTGGCGTCCGTGCTCCTTGCCGCCGCGGTGCTGGCGGGAGCCCGCCCGTCCGTGGCCCGGGCCGGCGAATCCGCCGCAACCGGCGGGATGGCGGCTCCCGCCGTGCAGGCCGGGCTGGCGGGCCGCTGGGCGGCGGCCCACGAGGCGGCGCGGCGGAACGGATGGGGGACGTACTGGGTCGGCTGGGCCGTGCGGGTCCCGGCCGGGACGGAGGTCGCTTCCAGCAACGGGCCCCACGCGGGCGACCCGCCGCAGCCCGTGCGGGAGCTGGTGGGCGAGGACGGCGCCGCCCTCCGCCTGGGCGTTGAGCCGGCCTCCACGGACGCGGTCTTCTTCTTTCGCATGGACGGCCGGAGCGGCACCCCGCGGGAGATGAGGATCCGCCGGCCGGACGCGCCCCTGGGGGTGGCGGGGGTGCCGGTGGCCTGGCTGGGCGTGGCGCCCGACGCCGAGAGCCTGGGGCTGCTGGAGCGGGTGCTCGGCTCGGCCCCCGAAGCGGTACGGAGGGAGATCGGCCCCGCCGCGGCCCTGCACCGGGACCCGGCGGCGGTGGCCGCCTTCGTCCGGCGGCTGCTGGCGAACGAGACCAGCGCGGCCGTGCGGGCCCAGGCCGCGTACTGGCTCCGCTACCAGCCCACGGACGAATCGCTGGCGCTGCTCGAGGAGATCGTGCGGCGCGATGCCTCGCCCGAGGTGCGCGACGAGGCGGTGACGGCGATCGCGCAGCGGGGCACCGGCGCGGCCCGCCGGGTGCTGCGGCGGCTCTCCGCGGACCCCGGCGTACCGGCCGCCGCCCGCCGCGAGGCGGGCGAATGGCTCGCCCGCGGCGGGGGCGGCCGATGAGGCGCGCCCGGGCCGCGTGCACCTCCCTCGCCCGGGTCCACGCGGGGTGCACGGCCGCGCTGCTCGCGCTTCCGCTGGTGGCCGCGGCGCAGGTGCCGGACGGCACCGGCGGAGCGCCCCGGGTCTCCCGGGCGCTGGCGGCGGCCCCGGCGGGCGGGACCGCGCCCGTGATGGACGGGCGCCTGGACGACGTCGTCTGGCAGGCGGCGCCGGTGGCCACCGGGTTCGTGCAGCGGGAACCCGACCCGGGCGCCGCCGCCACCCTGCGGACGGAGGTGCGGGTGGTGCACGGGGACGGCGCGCTCTACGTGGCGGCCCGGCTGTACGACCATCCCGACTCGGTGGCCGCGCAGCTGACGCGCCGTGACGCGTCGGGCAGCTATTCCGACTGGATGCACGTCCTGCTGGACAGCGACGACGACAACCGCTCGGCGTTCGCCTTCGCGGTGAACCCGCGGGGCGTGCAGCGCGACTACGTCCTGGCCGAGAACGGCGCGGAAGACGGCGGCTGGGACGCCGTCTGGACCGCGCGCACGCGGCTGGACTCCCTGGGGTGGACGGCGGAGCTCCGCATCCCGCTCTCGCAGCTCCGCTACAGCGCGGGGGCGCCCTCGTGGGGGGTCAACTTCCGGCGCGACGTGGCGCGCCGGGCCGAGGCGTCGTACTGGGCCCCCATCACGCCCGGCGCGCCGGGGTTCGTTTCGCGCTTCGGCGCGCTCACCGGGCTGGACGGGGTGGCCGTCCCGCGCCGGCTGGAGGTACAGCCGTACGCGTCCAGCCAGGTGGTCCGCGCCCCCGGCGACGCCACCGACCCGTTCTACTCGCGCAACGAGCTGCGGGCGTCGGGCGGCTTCGACTTCCGGTACGGCCTCACCCCCAGCCTCACGCTGGCGGGGACTGTGAACCCCGACTTCGGACAGGTGGAGGCCGATCCCTCGGAGGTGAACCTCACCGCCTTCGAGACCCTGCTCCCCGAGCGGCGGCCCTTCTTCGTCGAGGGCTCCGACATCTTCGACTTCGGGCTGGGGGGCGGCGCCGGGCAGCTGTTCTACTCGCGGCGCATCGGCGCGCCGCCGCACGGCGGCGTCCCCGGCGACGCGGCGTTCGCGGACGTCCCGGCGCGGACGGCCATCCTGGGCGCGGTCAAGCTGTCGGGAAAGACGGCGGGCGGATGGTCGCTGGGGGTGCTGGACGTGCTGACGGGCGCGGAACAGGCCCGCTACGTGACCGCGGACGGGGGCCGGGCCACCGCCCCGGTGGAGCCGCTCACCAACTTCTTCGTGGCGCGGGTGATCAGGGACTTTCGCGAGGGCGGCAGCGCCCTGGGCGCGATGTTCACCGGCGTGCACCGGCGCATGGACGACGCCTCGCTGCCGTTCCTGCGCGGCTCGGCGTATTCCGGAGGGTTCGACGGGCGGCACCGGTTCGGGGGCGGCAACTACGAGGTGAGCGGCTACGCGGTGGGGAGCCTGGTGCAGGGGAGCGTGGAATCGATCCGCGCCGCGCAGCTGCGTCCGGGGCGCTATTTTCAGCGCCCCGGCGCCGCCCACCTGCGCTACGATCCCGACCGCACCTCGCTCCACGGGACGGTGCTGAACCTGGAGGTCGAGCGGATCGGCGGCGGGCACTGGCGCTGGGAGCTGGGCGGACGGATCGTCAGCCCCGGCTTCGAGGCCAACGACGCCGGCTACCAGCCGGAGGCCGACCGGGTCTCGCACTTCGGCTCGGTGGAGTACCACCAGTACGAGGCCGGGCGGAGCTTTCGCAGCTGGCGGGTGGCGGTGGCCGAGGGCGCCGGCTGGACCACGGGCGGCGAGCGGCTGGAGACGGCGGTCTCCGTGGCGGCGAACGCCCAGCTGCACAGCTACTGGACGATCGGCGGGGTGGTGGAGCGCAGCCTGGCGGGGCTTTCCACCTCGGAGCTCCGCGGGGGCCCGGCGCTGGCGACCCCCGGACAGAGCCTGGCCCAGCTGTCCGTGCAGAGCGATCCTCGCAGGCCGCTGGTGGGCACGGGGTACGCCGTGCTCGCCCGGCAGGACCAGGGGGCCGGCGGCCAGGCCACGCTGGGGGTGCTGCTGGCCGTTCGCCCTTCGCCCCGCATCGACCTGTCGCTGCAGCCCCAGCTCACGCGGCTGGCGAACGGGGCGCAGTACCTGGGCCAGGAACCGGCGGACGGCGCGAGCCGCTACTACTTTGCCCGGCTGGACCAGACCACGTCGTCGCTGACGGCCCGGCTCAGCTACACGTTCACCTCCACCCTCTCGCTGCAGCTGTACGGGGAGTCGTTCATCAGCGCCGGCACGTTCTCGCGCTTCGCCGAGGTGGACGATCCCTCCGCCCGCACGTTCGGGCGCCGCTTTCGCCCCGCGTCGCCCGACGTCGAGCCCGACTTCAACTTCAAGCAGTTCCGGTCCAACGCGGTGCTGCGGTGGGAGTACCGCCCCGGTTCCACCGTGTTCGTGGCGTGGAACGCGGACCTGCGCGACCAGGCGGCGGACGGCTCGTATTCGCTGCTGCGCGACACGGGACGGCTGTTCCGGTCCGACGGCACCAACGTCCTGCTGGTGAAGTTCAGCTACTGGTTCGGCCTGTAGGCGGCCCGGGAGCCGCTGCCGGCAAAGCCCGCGCGCGGTAACGTGCTGTGGCGGAAGCGCAAGGTAGGCCGCGGAAGATCGGTGGCCGGGGTGACGGGCGGGTACGCCAGGGATGGTCTTCCAGAAAGGTAAGCCATCGGTACGAGCCCTGTCTGGCGCGTAGCGAGGTCGAGCCCCCACCGTGCGTTGCGGTGGGGGCTTTTCTGTTTCCGGGGTTCGGTCCTGCGGCTCCGTGCGCAGGGATGAAAAGAATGCCTCACGCAGAGTCAGCAGAGGGAGCAGAGTTGTCC
>DATAAG010000269.1:0-8652 GCA_036260235.1 Longimicrobium sp. | reverse complement strand
CCCTCTGGAGCCACGCCTCCGCCGCCCTCGCCCAGGAGATGCCGGAGGAAGAGGACCCAGAGCCATGGCGGCCGTGAGGCGGCGAGCCGAAGGCTTCAGTTCGCATTGACACCAGCTACTGGCGAACAGCGCCGCCCCGTGATCTTCGGGCGGCGCTGTTTGGCATGATGTCAGGTCAGGCGCTCTCGTCTTGCTTCGCCTGCGACTCCCGTAGCTCCGCAAGCGCTTCGACGATTTCAGCGACGCCTGGATTTCCCAGCAGTTCAGCCCGTTCTGCCGTATAATCCCCGGAGCCGTTCTCAAACTGTTGTAGAAAGCGGACCATTCCAACCGGCCCCAGCTCGCGACGGAGCGCTTCTAGCCCGGCTCGGCGGATCTCGTCCAGCGACGGTGTCGTCGGGGTGGTGGTCATTCGGTCACTTCCTTCAGCCATTGCACTGGATTGGCGACGCGTACCCGTAACTCGTGCTGCAGGCGCCGTGCGCGGCGGACAAAGGCATCATCCGTAGTGAGCAGTATGTCTGCGCCTGCTGCCTCAGCGCATGCTACATGGAGTGAATCATAGCCTCGTAAACCCATTCCCTCCAAGGCCCCTGCGCGCTGCGTCCGGTCCGGATTAACGTGGATGTGCTCCGTCGCAGTGTCAGCCACTACCTGAACACGGCGACGACGTTCCAAGTCAGGGTTGGCTGCGGCTTCCACATCGATGGCATCGCTGCCAATCATCTCCCACTCCCCGCGTTCGATGTGGTCCAGGATACGGAGAACGGCCTCGGATTCCAACCTGATGCGCTCCTGGGATTGGTCATCGAACGGGCGATTCAAACAGCATGTGTCGAGGTAAACTCGTGTCATGAAGCAGGAGAGTCCGGAGATTTGAGTCAGTAAGCTCCCTGCTCCGTCGCGTTTACGGTCTGCAACACCTCAGGGAGATTTCCCTGCCGCAGCATTTCCACCGGAGTCCTGTCGTCCAGCTCGTATTGAGGCGTGGTCAGCCAGGCCGCGACCACGGACGGATGGAGGAACCGAAGCAACGTGTCCACTGTGGTCGCGACATCGGCTAAATAGCGGACGTGCCCGTGCCTTGGTGCGCTCGTGCCCTTCTTCCAGGCAATGAGCCGCGTACGGTCAAGGCCGAGCATCTCCGCCATCTGCACGTCGGACGTAAATGCACGCCGGGCGCGGATGTAGTGAGAGAGAAAGATCAGCCATTCCGCCGAAATCTCGTACTCCGCGCTTGAAGCGCCGCCGCGGCTGAAGCGCACGCTGCCGTTGCCGCTTCTCATGTCGATATCGACGCTGGCGGACGGCGGCGCGCTTGCGTTCGCCGCTCTCCCGTTGGAGCGTCCGCGCCCGCGCAGGTTTGCGATCTGATCCTTGATCGACATGGCTCCCTCAGAGTCCAGGTTACGGTGAGCTGTTGCACTTCGCACGCCGAAAAGCAAGCAGCCGTGCATTTCCTGGCCGCCCCGCTGTAGCATTTGTCATACGCCAGATGACCAGCCCCGTTCCTGTTTCGCCAACCTGGGTCCTGCACGTCCGAGCGGATTCCATGCAGGTTCGTGGGCGAACATCCGCTCTTCGCCCCGATGTCGCCACCGCTGAGGCCCACTTTCCGACAACCCTCCCGGCCCACCTTCCAGTGCGATATCCTTCGGCGCGTGCCAGCTCGCCCTGAAACCGCGCCACCTCCGGCGCGACGAATCCCGCGCCATGTCCGCCGACCAGACCACGCTCGAGACCCTCCTGCGGCTCGCCATCGTCCCCGGCATCGGGCCGGCGCGGATGGCCGCGCTGCTGGCCCGCTTCGGCTCGGTGGAGCGCGTGCTCGCGGCGCCCGCGGCGCAGGTCGCGGCGGTGCCGGGGTTCGGGCCGGAGCTCGCGCGGCGCGTCGCGGCCGCGGGGACGGCGGAAGGCCGGGAGCGGGCGCGCGCGGCGCTGGCGGCGCTGGACCGCATCGGCGCGCGGGTGGTGACGCAGGAGGATGCCGTGTATCCCGCGTCGTTCCGCACCCTGCCGGACCCGCCCTTCGTCCTCTACGCGACGGGGGACCTGCACCTGCTCTCTGAGCCGGCGATCGCGGTGGTGGGGACGCGCGCGCCGACGGAGTACGGGCGCCAGGTAGCCGGCCGGCTGGCGTACGAGCTGGCACGGGCGGGGTACGGCATCTCCAGCGGGATGGCGAAAGGGATCGACGCGGTGGCGCAGGCAGCGGCGCTGGACGCGGGCGGCACCACGGTGGGCGTGCTGGGGCACGGCATCGACCGCATCTACCCGCCGGAGAACCAGCGCCTCTTTCGCCGCGTGCGCGAGCGGGGGCTGCTGCTCTCGGAGCTGCCGCCGGGCGAGGAGCCGCTGGCGGGCAACTTTCCCCGCCGCAACCGGCTGATCGCGGCGCTCAGCGCGGGCGTGCTGGTGGTGGAGATGGGGGAGAAGAGCGGCGCGCGGCACACCGTGGAGTACGCGCTGGAGCTGGGTCGCGAGGTGTTCGCCGTGCCGGGGCCGATCGGGTCCGCGGCGAGCGCGGGAACCAACCAGCTGCTCAAGGAGGGCGCGCGGCTGGTCACCTCCGCGCGGGACATCCTGGAGGAGCTGCACGGCGTGGGGGTCGTTCCGCCGGGCGGCGGCCGCGCCGGATCGGCGGACGCCGGCGGGATGGCGGAGGCCCGAGCGGATTCGCCGCGCGCGGCGCCGCCGGACCTGGCGCCGGAGGAGGCGCGGGTCTTCGGCCTGCTGGCGGACGATCCGCGCCACGTGGACGAGCTGGCGACGGCGGCGGGGATGGCGCCCCACGTCGCGCTCACGGCGCTGCTGGGGCTGGAGCTGCGCGAGCTGGCGGAGTCGCTGCCGGGAAAGCAGTTCCGGCTGCGGTGAGGCATGGTCTGGGGCGAATGGGCGGCCATCGAGACCAGCGATTGATGCCCATTGCGAATCTGGTCCGGCAACCAAGCCCCGTCGCGACCGCCGTCCAGCGACTAAAGTCGCCGCAACGACTACACGCTGTCCGCCTTCGCGGGCAACACCGGACCGCCAGCACCAGGGATCCTCGAGCGGATTACCGGATCAGAGAAGCAAAGAGCATAAATCGCCGCAACGACTACGCGTTGTCCGCCTTCGCGGACACGGCGGCGGGGTGGGCCGTGGGGTTGAAGCCCTGTTCGGGTCGCGCCTCGGCGCGAGACTGGGCTTGTGGCAGTCCCAGCGGCGGGTTTACCCGCTCAGGCGCGCGGGCGGCGCCGCGTGCATCCGCCAGTGGTGCTGGCCGGCGAAGGTGCATCCCAGCGGAACGCGCGGCCCGCTTCGGTGTCGTTATCCCCATGCAGCACAATCCGTTGAACCTCTCCTCCACGGCGGCGGACGGCCGGCCGCGGTCGCTGTACGTGCACGTGCCGTTCTGCACGCGCCGGTGCTCGTACTGCGACTTCGCCGTGCAGGCCACGCGCGAGGCCCCGACGGCCGAGTGGCTGGACGCGGTCGCGGGGGAGATGCGGATGCTGGCGGAGGAGCGCGGCTGGGACGCGCCGCTGCGGCTGAACACGGTCTACCTGGGCGGCGGCACGCCGTCGCTGCTGGGCGCGGACGCCATGGCGGCGCTCCGCGACCGGCTGCGGCCGTGGGCGGAGTGGGACGATTCCGCCGAGTGGACCTGCGAGGCCAACCCGGAGAGCTTCACCCCCGTGGTGGCGCGCGGGTGGCGGGCGGCGGGGGTCAACCGTATCTCGCTGGGCGCGCAGACCTTCCACGAGCCGACGCTGAAGTGGATGGGCCGGCTGCACGGCCCCGACGGCCCCGCGCGCGCCTTCGCGGCGGCGCGGGAGGCGGGGATCGGCAACGTCAGCGTCGACCTGATCTTCGGGGTGCCGGCGCGGCTGGGGCGCGACTGGGGGGAGGACCTCTTCCGCGCCCTGCTGCTGGAGCCGGAGCACGTCTCCCTCTACGGGCTGACGGCGGAGGCCGCGGCGCCGCTGGGGCGCTGGGTGGCCGAGGGGCGCGAGACCCTGGCGGACGAGGACCGCTACGCGGACGAGTACCTGCTGGCGCACCGCACCCTCACCCGGGCGGGGTTCGAGCACTACGAGGTGAGCAACTTCGGCCTCCCCGGCCGCCGCTCGCGCCACAACTTCGTCTACTGGACGGGCGAGCCGTACGCGGCGCTCGGGCCGGGCGCGCACGCCTTCCATCCCCCCCTGCGGCGGTGGAACGTGCGCGGCTGGGACGAGTACCGCGGCCGCGTCGCCGCCGGGCGCCTGCCGACCGACGGCGAGGAGACGGTGGACGAGGACACCGGCGGGCTGGAGCGCGCCTGGCTGCTGCTGCGCACCGACCAGGGGTGGCCGATGGAGGACGCGGGCGACGCTGTCCGCCGGCTCGCCGTCGAATGGACCGGGCGCGGATGGGCGGCGGAGGGGGAGGGGCGGCTGCGGCTGACCGCGGAGGGGTGGCTGCTGCTGGACACGCTGGCCGTGCAGATGGCGGACGCGGCGGAGGCCGACCGCGAGCGGACACCGGCGCTGCAGCTTTGACAGCCTTCGCACCGCGGGACGGCCGCGGATGGCGCGGGTCCGGCCGGAACGGCGCACCGGCACCGTCCCCTTTCTTGCGATGGATCTCCCCCGCCGGCCGGCAGGCGGGGCGGGGGCATTCACGGCCCCGGAACGCACGGGCGGCGCGCGGGATTGACCCGGCCGCCCCCGGGGAGCACATTCAACGGGTTTTGCATCCGACTTCCCCACCCGGACGATGAGCACGGGCGAGCCCCTTTCCGAGCGCGAGCACCAGATCCTCGAGGCGGTGATCCGCACCTACGTGGAGACCGCCGAGCCCACCGGCAGCCGCACCGTGGCCCGCCGGTTCGGGCTCGGCATCTCGCCGGCGACGGTGCGGAACACGATGAGCGACCTGGAGGAGAAGGGCTACCTGTACCACCCGCACACCTCCGCGGGGCGGGTGCCCACGGACCTGGCGTACCGCCTGTACGTGGACGCGCTCATGGACCGGCAGGCGCTCAGCGAGGCCGAGCGCAGCGTCCTGCGGGCGGAGCTGGCGCAGGGCGGGGAGGGCGCGGCCATCGAGCGGCTGCTGCGCCGCGCCGCGCAGGTGCTGGGGCTGCTGACGCAGGAGCTGGGGATCGCCGTGGCGCCGCGGCTGGAAGAGGCCACGCTGGAGCGGCTGGACCTGATCCCCGTGCACGAGTCGCGGGTGCTGCTGGTGATGTCGCTGCGCGCGGCCGGCGTGCGGACGGTGTACGTGGACGTCCCCGCCGCCATTCCGCCCACGGCGCTGGCCCCGGTCGCGGCCATCCTGAACGAGCGGCTGGCGGGGCACACCCTGCGCGAGATCCGCACGACGCTCCCCGCGCGGCTGCGCGACACGGTGGCGTCGGACGATCCGGGCGCGGGGCTGCTGAACGTCTTCCTGCAGTCCGGCGAGGAGTGGTTCGCGCCGGTGACGGCGGGGCAGGACGACGTGCTGCTGGGGAGCGCCGCGGTGCTGGCGGAGCAGCCGGAGTTCAGCTCCGGCGAGCGGCTCAGGTCGCTGATCTCCCTCACCGAGCAGCGCGAGCGGCTGAAGAACGCGGTCGCCCTGCGCGGGGCCGGGGACGGGCTGAAGATCACCATCGGGGTGGAGCACCAGGACCCGGCGCTCTCGTCGTTCACCCTGGTGACCTCGGAGTACCGGCTGGGGGAGCTGAAGGGGGTGATCGGCGTGATCGGCCCCACGCGCATGCCGTACGAGCGGGTGATCGCCATGGTGGAGGGCGCGTCCGCGCTGGTGTCGGAGCTGCTGGCGTAGGGGCCCCTCCCCCCGGCCCCCTCCCCGCACAAACTGCGTGCGGAGAGGGGGAGAAGGACGGATTCTCACTGCGTCCGCCGGGGGCCCTCTCCCCCGCCGTCTGCGCCGCTCGTTCCTCGCGGCTCGACGCCGACCCCTCCCCCAACTTCGGGGGAGGGGTGGTAAGGGCGGGGATCTCAGCGCTACGGCTGGCCACGCCGAGAGGCGTCATCGCAGTCTCCCCCTCTCCCGCGGAGCGGGGGAGGGGGCTCCGGCGGACGCAGTTCGATGCGCCTCGGAGCGCGTGCCGTCGCAGTTGCGTGAGGGATGCGCGCCCGGAGGGCCGAGAACCCGGTGCGGATGCACGGGCGCGGCGGAGGCGCGTCAGGGCTGGTGAGCACCGGGGCTCGGCGCCGTTGGGCAGCGTTGTTTGCTGCCCTACGGCGCGCGCAGCCCGGCCCGGAGCGAAGCGGAGGGACACGCCCACATCGAGCAGTTGAAGGATCCGCGCTTCACCCAGAAGCCGCAGGCACAGATGCAGAAAGCGCCATGATGAGCACCGTGCGAGACTACTACGAGGTCCTCGGGGTCGAGCGGACCGCCGACGGCGAAGCGATAAAGAAGGCCTACCGCAAGCTGGCCCTCCAGTACCACCCGGACCGCAACGGCGGCGACCGGGAGGCGGAGGAGAAGTTCAAGGAGGCCACCGAGGCGTACGAGGTGTTGCGCGACGCCGACAAGCGCGCGGCGTACGACCGCTACGGCCACGCCGGCGTCAAGCGCGGCGGCGCGGGGGCGGGCGGCTTCGGCGGCTTCGGGTTCGAGGACGCGCTGAACATCTTCATGCGCGACTTCGGGATGGGCGGCTTCGAGGAGGTGTTCGGCGGCCGGCGCGGGCGCGGCGGGGTGCAGAAGGGGAAGGACCTGCAGATCCGCGTTCCCATCACCCTGCAGGAGGTGGCGACGGGGGTGCGCAAGCGGGTGCTGATCCGCGCGCTGGACCCCTGCGACACCTGCAAGGGGACGGGGAGCAGCGACACCGAGGCGGCCGCCACCTGCACCACCTGCCAGGGCGCGGGCCAGGTGCGCCAGGTGCAGCGCACGGTCTTCGGCCAGTTCGTGCAGGCGCAGGTGTGCCCCACCTGCCGCGGCGAGGGAAAGATCGTCAAGAACCCGTGCAAGACGTGCAACGGCGACGGCCGCCAGCGCGGCGAGCACACGGTGGACGTGGACATTCCCGCCGGGGTGAGCAGCGACAACTACCTCACCATGCGCGGGGTGGGGAACGCCGGCCCGCGCGGCGGCCCCCGCGGCGACCTGATCGTGGTGATCGAGGTGGAGGAGGACCCCCGCTTCCTGCGCGAGGGGAGCGACCTGGTCTACGACCTTCCCGTCTCGTTCAGCCAGGCGGCGCTGGGGCGCGAGGTGGAGGTGCCCACGGTGTACGGCGAGGAGAAGGTGCGCATCCCGGCCGGCGTGCAGAGCGGCGAGATCTTCACCCTGAGGGGCAAGGGGCTGCCGCACCTGGGCGGCGGCGGCCGCGGCGACCAGCACGTGCGGGTGCACGTGTGGACGCCCACGGAGCTCACGGCGGAGCAGGAGGAGCTCTTCCGCCGGCTGGCCGACCTGGAGGGGCCGGTGCCGCTGGCCGGAGAGTCCCGCCGCGGGAAGGGCTTCTGGAGCCGCGTGCGCGACGCGTTCGCTGCGTGAGCGTGCCGCCGGAGCGCTGGCTGGTCCTCACCGTTCGCGTCGCGGATCCGGAGCTCCTCCCCTTAGCCGCGGAGGCGCTGGTGGCGCGGGGAAGCTGGGCGGTGGAGGAGACGGACGGCGGGGTGGTGACCTACGTCCCCGGCCCGCGCGACGCCGAGGGGTACGTGGCGGAACTGCGCGCGGCGCTGGCGGACGAGCTTCCCGACGCCGCGGCGCCGGAGGTCTCCTGGCGCTGGCAGGCGAACGAGGACTGGGCGGCGAAGTGGCGCGAGGGGCTGGCGCCGCGCCAGGTGACGGAGCGGATCGTCGTCAAGCCCACCTGGACGGAGTGGGAGGCGCGGCCGGGACAGGTGGTGGTCGACATCGATCCGCAGATGGCGTTCGGCACGGGGGAGCACGCCACCACGCGCGGGTGCCTGCGGCTGCTGGACGACGCCCTTCGCCCCGGAGATCGCGTGCTGGACGTGGGCTCCGGCTCCGCCATCCTCTCCATCGCGGCGGCCATGCTGGGCGCGGCGGAGACGATCGCGGTGGAGTACGACCCCGACGCCAACCTGAACGCCCGCGAGAACCTGGAGCGCAACGGGGTGGAGGGCCGGGTCTGCATCGTGGAGTCGATGGCGGACGCCGCGCTGCTGGCGGAGCTGGGGCGGTTCGACCTGGTGCTCGCCAACATCCTGAGCGGCGTCATCCGTCCGCTGCTGCCGGCGTTCCGCGACGCGCTGGCCGGGTCGCCGGCGGGGCGGCTGATCGTGAGCGGCATCCTGCGCACGGAGGCGCCGGGGGTGATGCACGACGCGGAGGCCGCCGGCTTCCGCATCGTCCGCATCGACGAGGAAGAGGAGTGGTGGAGCGCGCTCCTCTGCCCCGCCGGGTGAGCGGCCAAAAATCTTTTTTCCGGATCGGTATCAGGGGTTGCGGCGGCGGATGCCGGTGCCCTGGTTGCTGGGGCGCGGCTGGTTCTGCTGCGGGCGCGGCCGGATGATGCCGCCGTCGTTCACGGGCGGCGGTCCCCCGCTTCCGCCCGCCGCCACCGACAGCGTGTACGCGCCGGTCTGGTGCTTCAGGTACGAGTTCGCGCGGATCTGGTAGGTGCCGGCCGCGGGGAGCGTCACCTCCAGCACGGAGTTGGTGCCCTGGCCCTCGGCGTCGTCGTTGCTCCCCACCTCG
>DATAAG010000268.1:0-6487 GCA_036260235.1 Longimicrobium sp. | reverse complement strand
GGCCGCGCCGCGCCCGGCGGCGGGCCGGCGGCGCACCGGGGGGGCGTGCACGGGCGTCACGCCCATGCGGCTCCCGCCGGCGCGGGCCACGACTGCACCTGCTCCAGCACCCCGTCCACGTTGTTGACCAGCAGCACCACCAGGTCCCCCTCGCCGGCGACGGCCAGCGCCCGGTCCACGGCGGCCTGCTCGCGGAGGTGCACCTCCTGGCGCTCCCGGCACAGGCCGCCCTCCTCCAGGCCGGCCGCGAGAAGCCGCGCCACCTCGCCGTCGGGGCGCAGGGGCGACGGGCGGTCGCGCTCGCGCACGATCACGTGGTCGAACGCCGGGGCCAGCGCGCGGCCGCAGGCGCGGATGTCCTGGTCGCGGCGGTTCGGGGCCATTCCCACCACCGCCAGGCGGCGCCCGGCGGGGAAGGCGCGCGCAAAGTCCGCCACGGTGCGAACGGACTCCAGGTTGTGCGCGTAGTCCACCAGCACCCACCGGCCGGCCACGCGCAGCAGGTTCATCCGCCCGCGGTTCATCTCCGGAGAAGGGAAGAACGAGAGCAGCCCCGCACGGATGTCCTCCGCGGACACACCCTGCACGTAGGCCGCGGCCGCGGCCGCCAGCACGTTCTCGTCGGCGGCGGGCATCCGCCCCTGGTAGGTGAGCGGCACCGCCTCCACCCTCCCCAGCTCCACCCGCGCCCCACCGTCGTGCAGCACGTATGCGCCGTCCTCCACGCAGGCGCAGAGGCCCGGGTGCGCGCGCAGCAGCGGGTGCCCGGCGCGGGGGCGGCGGCTGAACAGCACCACGCGCCCCGGCGTCCGGTGCCGCATGGCCGCCACGCGTTCGTCGTCGGCGTTCAGCACCGCCCAGCCGCACGTGCGCACCCCGGCGGCCACCACCCCCTTGAGCCGCGCCATCTCCTCCAGGGTGTGGATCCCGTCCGTCCCCAGGTGGTCCTCGCTCACGTTCAGCACCACCCCCACGTCCAGCCCGTCGATCCCCACGCCGTGCGTGAGCAGGCCGGCGTGCGCGTACTCCACCACCGCCGCGTCCGCGTCGGCGTTCCCCAGCAGGATCTCCAGCGCCAGGGCGCCGGCCAGGTCTTCTTGAAAGAGGGTGCGCCCGCCCACGGCCACGCAGTCGGTGGCCTTCAGCCCCACCGTGCGCCCCGCGCACGCCAGGAGGTGCGCCGTCAGCCGCGCGGTGGTGGTCTTTCCGTTGGTGCCGGTGATCCCGATCACCGGAATGCGGCCGGACGCGCCGCCCGGGTACAGCGCCTCCAGCACCGCGGCGGCCGCGGCGGCGGCGGCCGCGGCGGGGTAGTCGCCCAGGCGGGGCGCGGGATCCAGCGCCCGGACGCGGCCGCCGGGCGCCCCCTCGTCCACGTGGACGTGGACGGCCACCACGGGGAGCCCCGCGACGCGCGCGGCGCGCTCCGCCACTCGCCGGACTTCCGGCGAAAGCGGCGCCTCCGCGCCCACGCCACACGCCTGGCCGCCCACGACCAGTACGCGGTGCTCCGGCCCCCCCGCGCCGGAGCGGAGCTCCACCTCCCCGCCTCCGCACGCCGCCCAGGCCGCCCGCAGCTCCTCCTCGTCCCCCGCCCGCCACGCCGCGCCGCCGGGACCCTCCAGGCGCACCGGATACCCGGTCTCCTGCGCCAGGCGCAGGGCCTGGTCCAGGTCGCGCGCGCGCACGGGGATGCACACCGGCACCGCCGCGCGCATCAGCAGCTGCCGGATCGCCTCGGGGTCGCGGGCCAGCTCCACCGCGATGGCGCTGCTGGCCGCGCTCAGCGCCCCCCGCACCAGGCGGGAGCGCCGCCCCCACCCCACGCGCACCAGGGCGTCCGCGTCCAGCCGCACCGCGGGCAGCCCGCGGCGCGCGGCTTCGCGCAGGACCACCGCGGCGTCGGCCGGGGGCGTGGTGGAGGCCCGCACCTCTCGCAGCCGCTGCACCGCGCGCCGGGTGCGGAACTCCGCGCCGGCCATCGCGCAGCCGACCAGCTGCGTGGCGTAGCGCAGGTCCTGGAAGGCCCAGTCGTCGTCGCCCGCCTCCACGGCCACCCGCCACTCCTCCGCCCCCGTCCGCTCCACCGCCGCGAAGGCGCCCCCGCCCGGCGCGGCCAGCGCGCGCAGCGCCAGCACCGCGCCGGCCAGCAGGTGCGGAACGCCGCCCTCTGCGGCGGCCGGCGGGTCCGCTCCCGGACGGACCCCGCCGCCGTCGCCCGGGGCCGCGCCGTCCAGCAGCGCCCGCACCCGCGCGGCGAGCACGGCGCCCACCCCGGGGTCCAGGTCGGGCGCCTGGACGTCGAAGGCCAGCACGGGCTCCTGCCGCCAGAGGCTGGGTCCGCGCAGGACGCGCGTGTTGCGCACCCTGAGGGTCCCGGGGTCTGCCAGGCTCGGATCGGGCATGCGCGCTCCTGGTGGTGGCGGATGAAGGCGGGGGCGCGGCTAGGCGGGGCCCCCGGCGGCGAGCCGCCCCGGCGCCTCGCCCCCGCAGCGTGGCGCCCGGGCCAGCAGCACGGTCACGTCGCCGGACTTCAGGTCCTCGGTGAGCACCGCGATGGCGCGGCCGTTCCCCGCGACGGCCCTCCCCTTTCCCGGGAACGGGATGGAGCAGGCGACGCGGCCGTCGCGGCCGATCACGTCGACGTACGAGTCGGCCCAGAACTCCAGCGACGAGCCGCTGGGCGAGTACTGCGTCACCTCGCGGTACGCGCGGAAGCGGATGGTGAGCAGGTGCGCGTCGCCGAACGCCGACAGCCCGCCCACGTTGGGGTAGTAGTGCGCCCGGCTCTTCCGGTACCCGCCCGGCAGCCGCCCCCGCCCCACCTCCAGGACCGGGTCGCGGCCCCGGTGGTAGACCGGAAGGCGCAGCGTGTCGACGGCGTTGCCGGCGCGGTCGTACGCCACGATGGTGGCGGGCGCCTGGTACAGCACCCAGAGGGTGTCGGCGCGCCAGGCCAGGTCCGTGTGGTTGAAGACCCGGCGGAACACCGTCCCGGAGAAGGGGAACGGAACGCCGAAGCGGCGGAGCGGCGTTCCGGTGGGCGACCGCGCCTCCACCGCCCGCACCGCTCTCCACTCCGCGTCGGCCAGGAACGGGCCTACCTTGGAGCCCAGCCAGGAGTGGAACCAGGACCCGTCGTTGGCCAGCGCGAAGCTGCCGTAGTAAGGAATGCCCTGGGGCATGGGGGGGCCCTGCACGGCGCCGCGGTAGCTCCCGTCCGGGGCCAGGAAGGTGACGCGCGCCAGCCCGGGGTCCGCCACCAGCACCGTGCGGCCGTCCGGAGAGCACTGCACCGAGCTGATGCGCCGGTATTCGCCCGGCCCCTCGCCGTTGCGGCCGAAGCCGGCGGCAAGGCGGCCCTCGGGGGTGAACCGGTAGACGCGCTGCGATCCCGCGTCGGCCACCAGCAGGTCCGCCCCGGCGAAGCACATCCCTACGGGCAGGAGCACGGTCGAGTCGTTCCCCGGCGCCGCCCTGCGCACGTCCGTCCAGCGCACCGCCGTGGGGGCGTGCGCGGGCGAGGTGACCGCGCGGCGCACGCCCCCGTCGATGGCCCGGTCCAGGTCCCGCGACCTGCCGCACCCCGCGGCCCCGGCGGCGGCGCACAGCAGCACCGCGGCCCCCAGGGGCGGGCCGGTCACGCGGAGGCGCATTTCTCCCTCAGCTCCGCGTGCGACTCCTCGCCGGAGTACGTCCACACGTCGCGGATCCGCCGGTCGGGCCCCACCAGGAACGCGGCCGGGGTCGCGCTCAGCTTCAGCGTCTTCACCACCTCGGGCACGAACACCAGCCTGCTCGCCGGCGTCAGCGCGTAGCGAAAGTCCACCGCCGGCTTGGAGCTCAGCACGCTCACCCAGGTGGTGGGCAGGTTCGCGGCCGAGTAGCGGTACTTCTCGGCGTTGGCGGCCGTGTGGCAGTGGCGGCAGAACGGGTTGAACACCACCACCACTTCGCACGGCGCGGACGCGGGAAGGGGCACGCCCTCTTCCAGCGGCTGCATCGCCAGCGCGGGGAAGGGCTGTCCCACGGCAAGGTCGGAGACGGTGATCATCTCGTTTCCGCGGGCGCTCACGACGCGGTAGCCCAGGTGGACCACCGTGACCGCCACGATCACCACGGCCACGCCGTTGCTTCGAATGAATTTCCCGACCGCCATCTGGTTCACCGTTGGCTGAAGGGGATCCTTGCGCCGGACGCGGGGCGCGGTCCGGGCGGGCGCGGCGAACGGGCGCCTGCCTCGCCCGTGCGCCGGGGTCAGCTGCTCAGGTCATTCGGAGTTGCACTCGCAGCCGATGCTGCACTCGGGGCAGCAGGCGTGCGGCTTGGGACCGCAGACGTCGTCGTCCCAGCCGGCCTTCGCGGGAGCGGCGGCGATCACCAGGTTCAGGGCGGTCGCGAGGGCAACCGCGCGCATGTTGATGCTGGGTGACTCCATGATGCGCCTCCAGCGCAGGAAGTGGGTGTCGTTGCGCGGCCGAGGCAGGCGGCCGTGCGGTGAGCCGGGGACGCGCGCAAGCCTGCGGGCGTCCGCACCGGCGCAGCGGGCGCAGCTCACCCCCTGGACTCCCGTAAGTCCGGGGAGCGGGGATGGGCTGTCGGGCTGCGGAGACCAAGCTCATGCGCGCCCCGGGACCGCGCATGGGGCGAAATGCCCTACGGCCGGCGTTCACCGGGGCGGATGGGGCGGGGCGCCGGCGCGTCGACGGCGCCCCGGCCGCTGCCGGGTGCGGAAGCGGCCGGCGGAGGGTCGAGGGCCGCCCGGGATGCGGCGGCGGTGGCGCGGGGAACGGCGGCTAGCGCTAGCCGCGGGCGCACGAAAGGAGCGCGCGCCGCACGTCCGGGCGGCGGTGCACGCCCAGCTTCAGCAGCACTTTCTCGACGTGGCGGCGGGCGGTGTGGGTGGAGATCCCCAGCTCGGTGCAGATCTCGCCCGTGGAATGCCGCCGGGCCAGCAGCACGGCCACGCGCGACTCGCGCGGGGTGAGCCGGAACAGCTCGCGCAGGCGCTCCTCCCGCGGAAGGGGCGGCTCCACGTGCTGCAGCACGCAGGCGAGCACCGTCGCCTCGTTTTCGCCGCACGTCAGGCGGCGTACCAGCAGGCGGTATCCGGCGGGCCCGCCCTCCGGAGCGAACGCCGCCTCCACCGCGTCGTCCGCCGCGGCCGGCGCCTCGCGGTACAGCCGGTGCGCTACGCGCCGGATCTGCTCCCAGACCCATTCTTCCACACCGTCGCCAGCCGAACTGGAACCGAGCCGCGGACCCTCCAGCGTCGTCTCGCCCATGCTCGCCTCACGCGTACGTCGTGCCCTGTGGCGCGAACGCCGGCCGCGTTCACGCGCGCGGACGCAGACATGCGCGGCACGGGCGTGGCGGCATACGCCAGCGGCCACACGCATCTTTCAAGCCATCAAATTAGATATTAATGGTACCAGACGACGCACCTCGATCGTCGTCGGAGCGGGGCGTTGTGCGTTGGCAGGCCTGTGTGGATCAGCCCAGATCTTTTTGTTTCAACGAGATGCCCGCGCGAAATCAAGAACCGTTTCACGCCTTCGCGTCACCGTTTACATGTCCCACGCGGAACGCGCGCATCCGTTCAACGGGGTGGGCTGCCCGAACCATCCACGCGGGCGCCGGACGCTTCCGCCGGGCGGCGGGGTGGGCAGCGGAAGGCGGAACGGCGCGAGGGATCGCTCCCCCGCCCCGCATCCGCTCACGCGTGCCGTCGTGCGGCCGTTACTTTCGCACTTTCGCACTCCCGCACTTTCGCGCTCCTCAGTACCGGTAGTGGTCGGGCTTGTAGGGCCCCTCCACCGGCACGCCGATGTACTCGGCCTGCTTCGGGGTGAGCTTCGTCAAGCGCACGCCCAGCTTGTCGAGGTGCAGGCGCGCCACCTTCTCGTCCAGCTTCTTCGGCAGCACGTACACCTGCTTCTCGTACTCCTCCGCCCGGGTGTGCAGCTCGATCTGCGCCATCACCTGGTTGGTGAAGGAGGCCGACATCACGAAGCTCGGATGGCCCGTGGCGCACCCCAGGTTGAGGAGCCGCCCCTCGGCGAGCACCATCACGCTGTGACCGTCGGGGAAGCGGAACTCGTCGTACTGCGGCTTGATCGTGATTCGCTCGAGCCCCTTCACCTTCTTCAGTCCGGCCATGTCGATCTCGTTGTCGAAGTGGCCGATGTTGCCGACGATCGCCTTGTCCTTCATCCGCGCCATGTGCTCGGCGGTGATGATGTTCAAATTGCCGGTCGCCGTGATGAAGATGTCCGCCCGCTCGAGCACGTCTTCGAGGGTGCTGACTTCGTAGCCTTCCATCGCCGCCTGCAGCGCGCAGATCGGATCGATTTCCGTGACGATCACGCGGCAGCCCTGACCGCGGAGCGCCTGTGCGCAGCCCTTGCCGACCTCGCCGAACCCGCAGACAACGGCCACCTTGCCGCCGAGCATGACGTCCGTCGCGCGGTTCAGGCCGTCCACCAGT
>DATAAG010000267.1:0-4424 GCA_036260235.1 Longimicrobium sp. | reverse complement strand
CGCCCGGCCGTGAAGGTGGCCGTGGTGGAGCGGCGCGAGGTGGGCCCGGAGAAGGTCCGGCAGATCGCCGACCTGCCGCCGCGCGAGGTGCTGCTGGCGCAGCTCGCCGGCGGGCTGAACGCCCCGCTGTCGCGCCTGGCCGGGGGGATGAACGAGCTGCTGGCTCGCTTCGCCCGCTCGCTGGACGCGCTCCGGGAGCAGAAGGAAGGCGCCGGAGCCTGAGGGCCCGCGCGCACGGACACCGACGAACTCGATCGTTCGAGAACACACGAAACCGCTTAAGACTAGGAGCCTGGAGAAATGGCGACCCTTTCCCGTGACGAGCTGCTCGACGCGATCGGCAACCTGACCGTCCTCGAGCTGGCGGACCTGGTGAAGGCCTTCGAGGAGAAGTTCGGCGTGACCGCCGCGGCCCCGGTGGCCGTGGCCGCCCCCGGCGGCGACGCCGGCTCGCGCGCCGCCGCCCCGGCCGTCGAGGAGAAGACCGAGTTCGACGTCGTCCTGATGGGCGCCGGCGAGAAGAAGATCCAGGTCATCAAGGTCGTGCGCGAGCTGACCGGCCTGGGGCTGAAGGAGGCCAAGGACCTGGTGGACGGCGCCCCCAAGACGGTCAAGGAGGGTGCGTCCAAGGACGAGGCCGAGGCGATGAAGGCCAAGCTCGAGGAGCAGGGCGCTTCCGTCGAGCTGAAGTAGCCGGCCGTGGGCCCGGGCTACACAGGCCCGTCGCCCTTCTCCGGTCACTTCAGCCCGGCGGGCCATGACGAGCAGGACCAGCATCACATTCCGACGGACGGTACGCCACCCCGCCGATTCTTCTCGGTCGGGGTCGTTTGCGCTTTTCCGTATCCACGCACGCTGAGAGGGAGACCCACTTGGCAACGCTGAACAAACCGATCGTCTCTTTCGCCAAGCTGACGTCGGGGATGGAGCATCCCAACCTCCTGGACGTGCAGCTGCGGGCGTTCGACACGCTGCTCCAGACCGACGCGGCCGCGCGCGAGCGCGAGGACGTGGGCCTCGAGCGCGTCTTCAACGAGATCTTCCCCATCTCCGACGTCAACGGGAACTTCTCCCTGGAGTTCGTACGGTACTCGCTGGGCGAGCCCAAGTACGACATGGAGGAGTGCATGGAGCGCGACATGACGTACGCCGCTCCGCTCAAGGCGACGCTCCGGCTGGTGGTGTGGGAGGACGTGGGCGACGAGCGCCGTCCCAAGGACATCATCGAAAAAGAGGTCTACCTCGGTGACCTCCCGGTGCTCACCCCGCTGGGCACCTTCATCATCAACGGCGCCGAGCGGGTGATCGTCAGCCAGCTGCACCGCAGCCCGGGCGTGGTGTTCGAGGAGAACATCCACCCCAACGGGAGCAAGCTGTACAGCGCGCGCATCATCCCCTTCCGTGGCTCGTGGGTGGAGTTCACGCTCGACATCCACGACGTGGTGGCGGTGCACATCGACAAGAAGAAGAAGTTTCCCGCCACGGCGCTGCTGCGCGCGGTGGGCTTCAGCCGCGACGCCGACATCCTGGGCGTGTTCCTGCAGCGCGAGAGCGTGGCCATCGGCACGCTGGAGCGCGAGGGCACCCGCGAGGGGCGGCGGGGCGAGGTGTTCCACGGCTTCCTGGCCGAGGACGTCCCGGATCCGACGATGCTCGGCCCGGAGGGTCCCGTCCTCTACCGCGACATCGTCCTCCCCTCCACGGGCGAGGTGTTCGAGCGCGGCAAGCGGCTCACGCCGCAGCTGTACACGGCGCTGCGCGAGGCGGGGGTCACGCACCTTCCCCTGGTGGGCGCGGCCATCGTGGCGCGCGCCGGCGACGAGATCAATGCCGAGGTGCTGGGCCGCCTGCTGCGCGCGGGGGTGGAGACGGTGCAGGTGTTCCGCCCGCGGGCGCAGAGCGGGAGCGCGCTGCGCGCCACGCTGGCCAAGGACCCCACGCGCGGCACGCTGGACTCGCTCTTCGCCATCCACAACCTGGTGCGCCCGGGGACGGCCCCCGCGCCCGACGTGTGGACGGAGGAGGAGTTCCTGGCGGAGGGCGACGCCATCATGCACGTCGCCGACTTCCTGAACGCCTGGGCGGAGCGCGGCGCGCAGCCGGTCGATCCCATGAGCCGCGAGGCGCAGCGCTCGGCCGAGGAGCGCATGCTGCGCTTCGCGCAGGAGCGCGGCATTCGCTACGTCTGGGAGAACTTCCGCGACGACCGCGCGGAGAAGGGCGCCAAGCCCAGCCGCGTGCTGGTGTACGAGCTGAACCGCGTGGTGCAGGTCTACGTGGCGGTGTGGCGCCTGCTCTTCCAGCCGCGCACCAGCCTCTTCGTGGCGGGCGACCTGGCGCTGAACGGCAACGGCAACGCCGCGGCCAGCAGCGACTACTCGGAGTACACCGAGGAGTCGCTGAACAAGCGCTACGACCTGGGCCGCGTGGGCCGCTACAAGATCAACCAGCGGCTGGCGCCGGCGTTCGAGGCACTGGGGTACACGGTGCCGCCGGCGGGGATGACGGCGCTCACCGCGCAGGACGTGCTGGCCATCCTCTGGCAGCTCGTGGAGCTGCACGAGGGGCGCGGCGACACCGACGACATCGACCACCTGGGGAACCGCCGGGTGCGCAGCGTCGGCGAGCTGATCGCCAACCAGTTCTCCGTGGGGCTGAGCCGCATGGCGCGGCTGGTGCGCGAGCGCATGTCGATCGTGTCGGACCCCGACAAGATCAACATCGACGACCTGGTGAACGCGCGCACGGTCAGCGCGGTGATCCAGCAGTTCTTCGGGTCGTCGCAGCTGAGCCAGTTCATGGACCAGACCAACCCCCTGGCCGAGATGACGCACAAGCGGCGTCTCTCCGCGCTGGGGCCGGGCGGCCTGACCCGCGAGCGCGCCGGCTTCGAAGTGCGCGACGTGCACTACTCGCACTACGGGCGCATGTGCCCGATCGAGACGCCGGAAGGGCCCAACATCGGCCTGATCAACTCGCTGACGACGTACGCCCGGATCAACGACCTGGGCTTCATCGAGACGCCGTACCGCAAGGTGGTGCGCGCCCTGGTGCGCTACCCCGCCGAGGCGCGGCTGGAGGAGGCCGTCCGGCTGGTCCTGGGCGACCGCGCCAGGGTGTTCGCCAAGAAGGGCGAGACCATCGACGCGGCCCGCGGGCGCGAGATCTTCCGCGCGATGATCGTGGGCGCGGAGCTGGCGGAGGACGTGGCGGACTGGAGCGCCTTCTTCCCGCGCATGCTGGCCGGGGAGATCGGGCAGACGGAGTGGGAGCAGGCCGTCGCCGGGCTGCCGGTGCTGGCCCGCCGCGGCGAGCGCATCACCGAGGAGCTGGCGGACCGCATCAGCGCGCAGCCGGTGAACCTGGTGCGCGTGGTGTCGCGGCGCGCGGGCGCGGCGGCGCGCGGCGTGGCGCCGGAGGCCATCCGCAACCCCATGTCGCTCCCGGTGCGCGTCTTCCAGCCCACCAGCGCGGCGGTGCTGGGCGTTCCCGGCACGGTGCTGACGGCGGAGGTGGCCGAGGCGCTCTTCGCCCGCCAGTCCGAGGGGCTGGAGGTGCAGGAGTGGGGCGACACGCCGGACGAGGTGTCGCTGGACTACACCAGCGGCGTTCCCGCGCTGCCCCCCGAGGGCGAGGTGGGGCGCGCGCTGCTGGGGACCACCGGGCGGACGACGCACGTGACTCCCGTGGTCACGCGGATCACCGCGTGGCTCTCGGCGAACGAGGAAGAGGCGGCCCGCATCGCGCAGGCGAACGCGCCGCTGACCGGCGGGTTCACCTTCGCCAACGAGTTCGTCCTCTGCCGCGAGCGGGGCGACTTCCCGCTGCTGCGCCCGGAGGAGATCGACTACATGGACGTGGCGCCGGACCAGCTGGTCTCGGTGGCCGCGGCGCTGATCCCCTTCCTGGAGCACGACGACGCCAACCGCGCGCTCATGGGATCGAACATGCAGCGCCAGGCGGTGCCGCTCCTCTTTCCCGACGCGCCGCTGGTGGGCACGGGGCTGGAGAGCGTCATCGCGCGCGACTCGGGCGCGGTGGTGGTGGCCCGGCGCGGCGGCGTGGTGCAGGAGGTGACGGCGGACCACATCCTGGTGGACGCGGGGATGGAGGGCGCCGGCTCGGCCGACGAGCCGCTGCGCCGCCTGGCCCAGTTCGACCGCTACCGGATGAAGAAGTACTGGCGGACCAACCAGGACACCTCGCTCAACCAGCGGCCGCTGGTGCGCAAGGGCCAGGTCGTCAGGAAGGGCGACGTGCTGGCCGACGGCCCGTCGACCGAGGGCGGCGAGCTGGCGCTGGGGCGCAACCTGCTGGTGGCGTTCATGCCCTGGTACGGCCACAACTTCGAGGACGCCATCGTCCTCAGCGAGCGCCTGGTGAAGGACGACGTCTACACGTCCATCCACATCCAGGAGCTGGAG
>DATAAG010000266.1:0-9554 GCA_036260235.1 Longimicrobium sp. | reverse complement strand
TTCCCTATTCCCTGCAGGGCCGGTGTGGGCATGGGTGCGCAGGCTATTCCCTATTCCCTATTCCCTATTCCCTATTCCCTGCAGGGCCGGTGTGGGCATGGGTGCGCAGGCTGTTCCCTATTCCCTATTCCCTGTCAGTTGACTCTCCTCCGCCCGCCCGCGAAATTCCACCCGTCACGCAATCAAGGAGTAACGGTGCTGACGACGGAACCCGCTGCGGGCGTGCAGGGTGCGCTCGACGAGGTGGCGGCGAAGGTGCAGGCGGGCGGGCGCATCTCCACGGACGACGCGCGCCTGCTGTGGGAGCACGCGTCCGACGAGGAACTGAAGACCCTCGCCGGGATGGTGCGCGCGCGCTACCACCATCCCCGCCGCGCCACCTACATGGTGATGCGCATCATCAACTACACCAACGTGTGCGTGGCGCAGTGCGACTACTGCGCCTTCTACGTGCTTCCCAACCAGGCGGGCGGATACGTGCTCACCCGCGAGGACGTGTTCGCCAAGATCGACGAGCTGCTGGCGCTGGGCGGCGACCTGGCGGCCTTCAACGGCGGCTTCAACCCGAAGCTGCCGCTGCACTACTACGCGGACCTGTTCGCGGCGGTGCGCGAGCGGTACGGCGACCGGGTGGAGTTCTACGCGCTCACCATCGCCGAGTTCATGTACCTGGCGGACCGGGCGAACCTGGGCTACCACGACGCGGCGGCGCGGCTGCGCGACGCGGGGGTGCACTGGATCACCGGCGGCGGCTCGGAGATCCTCACCGAGGACTTCCGCAAGCGCCACGCGAAGTTCAAGTACACGGTGCGCGAGTACTTCCAGGCGCAGAAGGCCATCGTGGAGTCCGGGATGCGCACCACGGCCACCATGGTGATCGGCTTCGACGAGACGCTGGACGAGCGGCTGGAGCACCTGGAGCGCACCCGCGCCTTCCAGGACGAGTGCCGCGCGGCCGGCCAGGAGGGGCTCTTCTCCTTCCTCTGCTGGACGTACAAGCCGTATGGCACCGCGTTCGGCGGGCGGGAGATCACGCCGCGCGAGTACTGGAGGCACATCGCGCTCTCGCGCATCTTCCTGGACAACGTGCGGCACGTGCGCACCTCCGTCCTCACGCTCAACGAGGACGCCTTCCGCGCGCTGGAGTACGGCGCGGACGACTTCGACCTGCCGCTGGAGGACGAGGTGACGCAGAAGGCGGGCGCCCGCATCGACCTGGACCTGGACCGGCTGCTGGCCGTGCCCCGGTCCATGGGCTTCGAGGTGGAGTACCGCCACGCGGAGCGGCCCCCCGCACTGGCCGCCGCATGAGCCTGCTGGACGAGGTGCTGGACCTGTTCGGCTGGGTGCCGCCTCCGCGGCCCCGGCCGAAGTCGTCTCGGGACCCGAAGCGCACGCCGGGGACGGACGCCCCCCCGGCACCCCGGCCGGAGCCTGCCGCGACGCGAGAACCGGTGCCGGCGCCGCCCGCGCGCGCCCGGCCGCTCGGGCGGACGGAGGCGGAGACGCTGGCCGTGGTGGCGCCGATCGCGCCGCACTTCAGGCGGGTGGTGTACACGCGCAACCGGCGGATCATGGCGTCGGTGGCGGAGCGAGGGCGCGCGCTGCGGCTGAACGAGGCGTTCGCCTCCGCGCCGCGCGACGTGCTGGTCGCCGTCGCGCGGCTGTTCAGCGCCCGCGACGCGCGCACCCGCGCCCGCGCCAGGGGCGTGGTTCGCGCCTTCATCGCGCAGATCCCGCCGGCGAAGGGGAGCGCGGGGCCGCGGCGCCCGCGCCGGCGCCAGGTGCTCCCCGGGGACGAGAAGCACCTGGAGCGGCTGCGCGAGGAGTTCCGACGGGTGAACGCGGCCCACTTCGGCGGCGCGCTGCCGGAGGTGCCGCTCTTCCTGAGCGGGCAGATGCGGCGGCGCAACGGGCACTTCTCGTCGCACCCCGTGGAGATCGTGATCTCGCGCCGCCTGCTGACGCACGCCCACCCCGGCGAGGCGGAGCACACCCTTCGCCACGAGATGATCCACCTCTGGCAGCACGCGGAGGGAAAGAAGCCGGACCACGGCGCGGAGTTCCGCGCCTGGGCCCGGCGCCTGGACGTGCACCCCCGCGCCACCCGCGCCGTCGGCTGGAAGAACCAGCCGCGGCGGTGAGGGGGGGTGCGACCTCGTTGTCCCTGTCAGGCGCGACGATTAGATTGCAATCTGGTTCCAGATTGCAACTACGGAGGCGAGTATGGCCAGTCTCACGATCAAAGGTATTCCGGATGAACTCCTGGATATGCTGCGCCGCAGCGCAGAAGCGAACCGGCGCAGCATCAACAGTGAGGTGTTGCTTCGGCTGGAGCGCTCTGCCGGGCTAAAGCCGATCGATCCTGAAGAGCGGATTGCGCGAGTGCAGCGGCTTCATCAGCGCTTTCCGGTTCCGCCGCTGACGGACGAACTGCTTGCGCAGGCGCGAGCCGAAGGACGACCGTGATCGTCGCGGACACCAACCTGATCGCCTACTTCATCATTCCAGGGCCGAACGTCGCGTTGGCACAAAAGGTCCTGCGCAAGGATAGTGTCTGGGCGGCTCCTTTGCTGTGGCGCAGCGAATTCCGCAACATCCTGGCACTCTACCTTCGGCAGGGACACATCGGGCTACCCGCGGCACTCCAGTACATGGAAGAGGCCGAACTGCTGCTCGCCGGAAACGAGAGCGAGGTGGACTCTGCACCCGTGCTGGCCGCGGCGAATAGCTCCGGGTGTACGGCATACGACTGTGAATTCGTACATGTGGCTCAATCGCTGGGTGTACCGCTCGTGACATCCGATAAAAAGCTGCTGCGGGAGTTTTCCCAGGTGGCGGTGTCACCTGAGGATTTCGTCAGATGAGCAAGCGTGCGTTGTCGCCGCGCCGAGTTGAATCATCGGCGCGGTCCGCTTTTCTGGAGTGACACACGGAGTGACGAATCCCTATCAACCCGAGCTGGAACTGGCGATCCGGGCTGCGCGCGCGGCGGGGGAGGCCATCATGCGCGCCTTTCGCGTGGAGCAGGAGGTGCGCTTCAAGTCCGCCGACCAGCCGGTGACGGAGGCGGACCTGGCGGCCGACCGCATCCTGCACCGCACGCTCCTGGGCGAGCGGCCGGAGTACGGCTGGCTCTCGGAGGAGACGGCGGACTCGCCGGAGCGGCTGCGGCGCGAGCGGCTGTGGGTGGTGGACCCCATCGACGGCACCAACTCGTTCGTGGCGGGGCGGCCGGAGTTCGCGGTCTGCGTGGGGCTGGTGGACCACGGACAGGCCGTCGTGGGCGTGGTGCACAACCCGGTAACGGGCGAGGTCTACCACGCGGCGGCGGGCGGGGGCGCCTTTCGCGACGGCACCCCGATCCGCGTCTCGGACGTCGGCATCGAGGGCGAGCCGCGCGTCGTGGCGTCGCGGTGGGAGATGAAGCGGGGCGAGCTCGACGCCTTCCACGGGGCGTGGAGCGTGGAGCCGCTGGGGAGCACGGCGTACAAGATGTGCCGCGTGGCGGAGGGCGGCGCGGAGGCGTTCGTCTCGCGCGGGCCCAAGGCGGAGTGGGACGTGTGCGCGGCCGTGGTGATCGTGCAGGAGGCGGGCGGGCGCGCCACGCGGCTGGACGGAACCGCCCCCGCCTTCAACCAGCCTGAGCCGCACTGGCGCGGCATCGCCGCCAGCAACGGGCGGGTGCACGACGAGCTGCTGCGGCTGGCCTCCGTCACCGATTGAAAGATCGGCCGCATCATCACATGGAATCAACGGAGTCAACGGAGTCGAGCTTTCCTCCGTTCACTCCGTTGACTCCGTGTGAGGCCCCCGGTCCTTTCAGTCCTGGCGCGCGGGCGGGGCGGTGCTCGCGCGGGCAGCCTCCTGCTCCGCCACGCGCAGCAGGCGCTCGCGCTCGGCAGCGTCGATCAGGCGGCCGGCGTGCACCACGGCGAAGATGCGCATCGTGTTGCGGATGTCGTCCAGCGGGTTGGCGTCCAGCAGCACCAGGTCCGCCACCCGTCCCGGCGCGATCGTCCCCATCGAATCCGCCGCGCCCAGGTAGCGCGCGGGGTTCAGCGTCGCGGCCTGCAGCGCCTGCAGCGGGGTGAGCCCCGCATCCACCAGCAGCGCCAGCTCGTCGTGCAGCCCGGAGCCGGCGAAGACGTACGGCTCGTCGCTGGCGTCGGTCCCGGCCAGGATCCCCACGCCGGCCTGCTGCGCCATCCCCACCATCCGCGCCATCTGCCGGTTGATCCGGCGCTCCAGCTCCGCCTCCTCCCCCGAATTGCGCCCGCCGGCCCACCGCTGCGCCAGCACCGGCGGCACGAAGCGCAGCCGCGGATCCGCCGCCAGCTCGTCGGAAGGGTACTGGCCGCGGTGCACCGCCAGCGTGGGCGTGAGCCAGGTGCCGTTCGCCACGAAGCGCTGGAACATCGGCCGGCAGGTGGCGGCATCCGGGCCGGCGAGCGCGAGCTCCGTCAGGCGGCGGAAGATCGCCCGGGCGGAATCCTCCGGAGCGCCGGAGCTGCGCGCGGCGAGAAAGGCGTCGAACAGCGGCTGCCCGCCGGGAAGGCAGGCGATGAGCAGGTGCTCGCCCAGGTGCTCGATGCTGCGCTGGCCGGCCTCGCTCGCCTCCAGCGGCGTCACGGCGTTCGGCACGTGCCCGGCGAAGGGGATGCCGCGCTCCCGCGCCCGCCGCGCGATGGAGAAGTAGGCGTCGCGGGAGAGGCGGCTGTACACCTTGAGGAAGTCGAAGCCCAGCGCGGCCATGCTGTCCACCGCGGCGACGGCGGCGGCGGAGTCCGCCACGCCGTAGCCGTGGCGCCAGGCGGGCGGATCGCCGTCCAGCATGGGGCTGGAGTAGACGATGCGCGGCGCGCCGGAGCCCGGCTGCCGCGCCCGCGCCCGCCAGTACTGCAGCGAGTCCAGGTAGCTCCCCATCTCGCGCACGCCGGTCACGCCGTACGCCAGGAACTGCGGCCAGAAGTGCAGCGCCCGCCCCTCGCGCGAGGTGTGCACGTGCATGTCCCACAGGCCGGGGATGGCATACCGCCCCGTCGCGTCCACCACCCGTGCCCCCGGCGGGATCCGCGCATCCCTTGCGGGCCCCGTCCACGCGATGCGCCCGCCGCGGGTGAGCACCGTCTGGTTCGGACGCAGCTGTCCGCTCTCCACGTCCACGATGGTGACGTGCGCCAGCGCCATTTCCGCCGGCTGCGCGTCAACCGGCGAGGCAAGCGCCGCGAGGCAGAGGATCAGCAGGGCGGGGAAGCGCTTCACGGCGGACCTCCGGCTGTCGTGGGATGATGGCTTCAGACGGAATCGGGAAGCCAGCACGAGTGATTCCGAGGCGTGCTGCTACGCCTCGCGAAGGCGGTTGTCTTCCTGAGAGGGTGCTGTCAAACCTCATCCGAGCCCTGTCTTCCTGAGGGAGGCGCCGCGCGTAACCTTCAGCTTGCACGGCACTTTGGCGCCGACCGAAGGATCTTGCCGGCAGAACCGGGGGGCTGGCTTTCTGCTTCGAAGCCAGCGTCCAGGTGGCCGAGGGAAGATCCTTCGGTCGCGCGCAAGCGGTGGTGTGGGGCCGCTGGTGCGGGGTGGCGCTCCCTCAGGAAATCAAGACTCGTCTTCGAATCCGGTCTCAGTCCGGCGCCTCGTCCGCCAGGCGGGCGAGCGAGTCGCCGGTGAGGCGGAAGACGGTCCAGTCGTCCATCGGCCGGGCGCCGAGCGAGTGGTAGAAGCGGATGGCGGACTCGTTCCAGTCCAGCACCCACCACTCCAGCCGGCCGCACCCGCGCTCCCGCGCCAGCCGCGCCAGGTGCGCCAGCAGCGCGCGCCCGGCGCCCCGGCCCCGCGCCTCCGGCCGTACGTACAGGTCTTCCAGGTAGATCCCCGGCTGGGCCAGGAACGTCGAGTAGTTGTGGAAGAAGAGCGCGAACCCCAGCGCCTCGCCGCCCTCTTCCGCGATCACCACCTCCGCCGCCGGCCGCGCGCCGAACAGCGTCCGGCGCAGCCGCTCCTCCGTCGCCACCACCTCGTGCAGCAGCCGCTCGTACTCCGCCAGCTCGCGGATGAAGCGCAGGATCAGTGGTACGTCCGCCTCCACCGCGGGGCGGATGCGGAGCCTGCCCCGCTCGTCAGCGCTCATCCACCGGGGCGCCGTATGCGCGCTCCCCGCGGATGCGGCGCAGGGCCTCCAGCTTCTCACCGAGCTTTTCCCAGAAGCCGGGGCCGGGCTCTTCGCCGGGAGCCACGGAGGCGGCGACGGCGACGACCTCCAGCGCCGCGTTGCGCTCCAGGGGAAACGCCGGCTCGGGGAGCGGCATTCCCGGCCGCGGAGGACGCGCCCTGCTGCCGGGGAGCAGGTCCGGGTCCAGTGGAGCGTGCACGGAGCCGTAGCGCGAAAAGTTCACGCGCGCCTCTTCCAGCCCGTCCACGTCGCCGTTCCAGCCACACACCTCGCACTCCGGGTAATCCAGCGCACCGTCCAGGGTGGGGCATCCGCAGCAGGCGCACTCCACCCATCCCACGCCTCCGGGAGGAACCGCCCGCCCCTCGTACTCGTTGCGCCAGTCCGCCAGCGTCCACTCCCCTTCCGGCGCGTACGCTTCCATGGGATCGTACGCCTCCGCCTCCGCCTCCGGCTCCGCCGCGCGCAGCCCGGGCTCCAGCGGCTTCGTGAACTTCCAGACGAGGTCGGCGGCGGCCGCGGCGAAGGCGACCAGCAGCCAGCCCAGGGTGTCCGGGATGTCTCCCATCACTCATCCACCATGACTCGAGGTTGCCGCCGGGCGGATGCGCACGTGCTCACGCCCTCTCCGTGGGAGGTACGCAGAACGTCTCCCTCCCCGTTTCCGGCCGCCTGCGACGCGTGCTCCGCGCGCCGGCGGCGGATGAGGAGGGCGGATGCGCACGTGCTCACGCCCTCTCCGTGGGAGGTACGCAGAACGTCTCCCTCCCGTTTCCGGCCGCCTGGGACGCGTACTCCGCGCGCTGGCGGCGGATGAGGAACGGACCGCGGTCTCCGCCGCTCGCCGCACCGCTTGCGTACGTCAGGCAGGAGATGACGACCGGACCGGCGGCGACCAGGCCCCGGCGGAAGGCATCCCACAGGCCTGAATGGAAAGGTCTGGTGCGAGCCGCCGCGCCCCCTCCGGGCTCGCATTACTCGCCCACCTCCCCCAAAAACCCTGGGGAGGTTGATGGATGACGAGAGATTCGTACGAGATCTCTTTCGTCCCACAGGGTAGGCGCAGCAGGTAAGGTTTCAGAGCAGCGTCATCGCGCCAGCATCCGCGACATCAGGCCTGCCAGGCGGCGCATGCGCGGGCCGAACGGCGGGTAGTAGAGCGGCGCCAGGCTCCACCTCCCCGCGTGGAGCACCGACCGCTCGTGGCTGAAGGCGCGGAACCCCGCGAAGCCGTGGTAGTTGCCCTGCCCGCTCTCGCCCACCCCGCCGAAGGGGAGGTCGGGGTTCGCCAGGTGGCAGTTGACGTGGTTCACGATGGTGCCGCCCGCCGTCGTTCCCCGCAGCACGCGCTCCGTGGTCCGGCGGTCCCGGCTGAAGAGGTAGAGCGCCAGGGGCCTGGGGCGCGCGTTGACGAACGCCATCGCCTCGTCCGTGGAGCGCACCGTGAGCACGGGGAGGATGGGGCCGAAGATCTCCTCCCGCATCAGCGGCGCGTCCGGCCGCACCCCGGTGAGGATCGTGGGCGCGACGTAGCGCTCGTCCGCGTCCATCCGCCCGCCCGCCTCCACCCGCGCGCCCTCCGCGACCGTCCGCTCCAGCGCGCCGCGCAGCCGGTCGAAGGCCGGGCGGTCCACGATGCGCGCGAAGTCCTGGCTCGCCCGCGGGCCCTCGTCGCCGGCGCCGTACATGCGGGCGACGGTGTCGCGCGCGGCGGCCACGAACGCCTCCCGGTCGGCGTCGTGCACCAGCACGTAGTCGGGGGCCACGCACGTCTGCCCCGCGTTCATGAACTTCCCCCAGACGATGCGCTCCGCCGCCTGCGCCACGTCCGCCGAGCGGTCCACGATCGCGGGCGACTTGCCGCCCAGCTCCAGCGTGACGGTGGCCAGGTGCTCCGCCGCGGCGTGCATCACCCTGCGCCCCACGGCGGTGGAGCCGGTGAAGAAGATGTGGTCGAAGGGCAGCTCCAGCAGCGCCTCCGCCGTGGGGATGCCGCCCGTCACCACTCCCACCTCGTCCTCCGGAAAGGCCTCCGCCACGATGCGCGCCATGGCGGCGGCGGTCGCGGGCACCTTTTCCGACGGGCGCACGATGACGGTGTTGCCGGCCGCCACCGCCGCGGCCAGCGGGCCGAAGAAGAGCTGGAAGGGATAGTTCCAGGGCGCCAGCACGAGCACCTGCCCCCGCGGCTCGAACCGCACGCGGCCGGTGGTGCCCGTCAGCAGCGGCGGCGTGGGGACGCGGCGGGGGCGCATCCACGCGCGCAGGTGGCGGATGGTGTGCCCGATCTCGCCGAGCACGATCTGCATCTCCGTGACCTCGAACTCCGGCGCGCTCTTGCGGAAGTCCGCCCACACCCCGTCGTACAGCGCCTGCCGGTGCGCCAGGACCGCCGTCCGCAGCCGCCGGAGCCGCGCGATGCGCTCCCCCGCGTCGGTCTGCGCCATGCGCCACCGCGCGCCGCGCTGCAGCTCGAACAGCCGCCGCGCGCGGGCGATCTGCTCCGCGTCGTCGTCCGCCCCGGTGCGAGAAGTGGTTGGAGTGGTCAGGAGGTCGGTCACGGTCGATCCTCGGGTGGAATCACCATCAGTGGTGCAGGAGCGAGATCAATGTAATACCAGATCCTGAAAAAGAATGCCTCACGCAGCGTCAGCAGAGTCAGCAGAGTTGTCCCGTGCACAGGTCAAACTCTGCTGACGCTGCTGACTCTGCGTGAGACACATCGATGGGATGCGTACGCGCAGGCGTCCGTCGAATCGGCTCAACGGACTTCCACCTCCAGTTCCGGCACGTCGCCTTCGCCGGCCTGGCTGGCCCACAGGCGGCGGAAGCGGCCGCCGGGGCGGGACATCAGCTCCGCCCAGGTGCCGGACTCCACCAGCCGCCCCGCCTCCATCACGTGCACCACGTCCGCGTCGCGCACGCTGGGCAGGCGGTGCGTGATCATCAGGATGGTCATGCTGCCGTGCAGCCTCTGGATGGCGTCGCGGATCCGCCGCTCGTTCTCCGCGTCCAGCGCGCTGGTGGCCTCGTCCAGGATCAGCAGGGCGGGGCGGCGCAGCAGGGCCCGGGCGAGCGCCAGCCGCTGGCGCTCGCCCCCGGACAGCCGCACGCCCCGCTCGCCGATCACCGTCGCCGCCCCGTCCGGCAGCGCGGCCACGAACCCCTCCGCCGCCGCCAGCCGCAGCGCCTCCCACACCTCCGCCTCCGTCGCCTCGGGGCGCGCCCAGAGGAGGTTGGCCAGCACGGTGTCGTTGAAGAGAAGGGTGTCCTGGGCCACGTAGCCGATCCCCGACCGCCACGCCCCCAGCCACGACTCGTCCACCGCCCGCCCGTCCACCACGATGCGCCCCTCGCGGGGCGAGACCAGCCCCATCAC
>DATAAG010000265.1:0-2154 GCA_036260235.1 Longimicrobium sp. | reverse complement strand
GGGCGTGCGGGCGGGCACGCCCACGATTGTCTGTCCGTCGATCCCGACCCTCAGTTCCGCGTAACGGCGGTGGTGGAGGGGGGATCGGTGGGGATCACCCTCACGTCGGTGTTCACGCGGGGGACCACCTCGTAGTGGTCGTCGTACTGGCCCGCGAAGCCGGTGACCTCCACCGTCTGGCCGGCGCGGAAGTGCTCCACGTTCACCGTGCTCTCCGCGTCCACGAACACCAGCACCGGGCCGGACCCGTCGTCCACCGTCACCTTCCACCCCCAGGGCGAGTCGTCCTGCGGATCGCCGGTCACGCGCCCGCGCACCCGCACCAGCCACCCCTCGTCGGACTCGTCGATCTGGCCGGTGCGCTCGTCGCGCGGCTGCGGCTCGTCGCGGTCGCCCAGGGGGCCGATGGCGGCGGGCATGATGGCCAGCTGCCCGTTGGGCTCGTCCAGCGTCCCCTGCACCCGCACCCGCTGCCCGATGCGCAGCCGGACGGGGTCCGGCGGCGGCAGCACCCAGATGCCGGCGGTGCGGTCCTGGATGGCGAACCCCCCGTCGAACGCGCCCGGGGGCACGCTGACGATCCCTTCCACCAGAACCGTGGCGCCGCTCCCCATCTCGCGCGCCTCGGCGAGCGGGGTGATGCGGGCTTCCACGGGCTGCTGCGCGGCGGCGGAGGGCGCTGCGGCGGCGATCATCGCCAGGACGGCGAGCAAGGCGGAGCGGTGCATGGGACGAGCAGGGAGCGGGGGACGGCGCTGTGCGGGGTGGTGATACGAAGAACCTCGCACGAACGTTCCACACTTTTGGCGGATCGCGCAAGCCCTCCCGGTCCGTTGCCGCGGAAACGCGGCCTCGCTATCCTGCGGATCGCTTCCCTCGCGACGGCCGGCCCGCGCCGGCCCGCGCCAGCCGAAACCGAAGGCGCAGGAGCAGCCCGGCATGACCACGTCGCTCCGGATTCCCCTCGCCGCCGCCGCGCTGTTGACCGCGATGGTCACGTCGGACAGCCAGGCGCAGCGGCTCTCGCGCCAGGAGCAGCGCATCGTGCAGTACGTCGATGCCCACTCGGCGGACGCGGTGGCGTTCCTGGAGCGCATCGTCAACATCAACAGCGGCACGCTGAACCCCGAGGGCGTGCGCGAGGTGGGGCGCGCCTTCCAGGCGCCGCTGGACTCGCTGGGCTTCGACGTGCGCTGGATCGACCTGCCGGACTCGCTGCGCCGCGCCGGGCACCTGTTCGCGTACCGGCGGGGGACGCAGGGGCGGCGGGTGCTGCTCATCGGCCACCTGGACACGGTGTTCGAGCGCGACGACCCGTTCCAGCGCTTCGTGCGCGAGGGCCGCTACGCCACCGGGCCCGGCGTGAACGACATGAAGGGCGGCGACGTCGTCATCCTCTACGCCCTCAAGGCGCTGCACGCCGCCGGGGCGCTGGAGGGGACCACCATCACCGTGGCGCTCACGGGCGACGAGGAGTCGCCGGGGCGGCCGCTGGAGATCTCCCGGCGCGACCTGATCGAGGCGGGGCGCAACAGCGACGTGGCGCTGGAGTTCGAAACCGGCTCCCGCGACAGCACCACCGAGTACGCCACGGTGGCGCGCCGCAGCGCCAGCGGGTGGACGCTCACCGTCCGCGGCCGCACGGCGCACTCCTCCGGCGTGTTCGGCGAGGGGACGGGGAGCGGCGCCATCTTCGAGGCGTCGCGCATCTTGAACGCCTTTCACGAGGAGCTGCGGGGCGAGCAGTACCTCACCTTCAACCCCGGCGTGATCGTCGGGGGGACGGACGTGCGGTACAGCGAGGAGGAGAGCCGCGGCACGGCGTTCGGCAAGACCAACGTGGTGGCGCAGACGGCCATCGTCACCGGCGACATCCGCACCATCACCGACGCGCAGCTGCAGCGCACGCAGCAGCGGATGCGCGAGATCGTGTCGCGCAGCCTGCCGCGCACCTCTGCGGAGATCGTCTTCCACGAAGGCTACCCCTCCATGCCGCCCACCCCGGGCAACCAGGCGCTGCTGACGCTGCTGAACGAGGTGAACCGCGACCTGCGCGTGCCGCGGATGGAGGCGCTGGACCCCGGCCGCCGGGGCGCCGCGGACGTCTCGTTCGTTGCGCCGTACGTGGACGCGCTCGCCGGGCTGGGCGCCAAC
>DATAAG010000264.1:0-4966 GCA_036260235.1 Longimicrobium sp. | reverse complement strand
CCGGACCCCGCCTCCGGGGTCCGGCCACTCCGCGTGGAGAAGGAAGGCTTCGTCAGGCCACCTGCTCCAGCAGCATCGGGGAGATGCGGCCGGCGCGCGCCGGCACCCCCGAGGTGGCGCAGATGATGGCCACCAGCGTCTCGTCGCCGTAGTCCAGCCCCAGGTACCCGTCGCGCACGGCTACCCGCACCGGCCCCGACGAGGGCCCGGACACCAGCCCGAAGTCCGCGCAGGGGACGAAGCCCGCGCGGCGCAGGCGGTGCACCCACGTCTCCACCGGCTCGTGGCGCTCGCAGCGGCTCTCCTCGGTGTTGGCCAGGATGTCCTCGATCTCGCGGGCAAAGAACATCTTCATCGCCCCCTTCTCCCGCTCGCCGATCTCCAGCCCGTCGATGATCTGGAAGGTGAGGCCGAAGTGGTGCCACGAGGCCGCGAACCGCTCGGCCAGCGAGGCGCTGTCGTGGTTGCTGCTGGGCTCGCACAGCACCACGGCGTCGGGCTGCAGGGCGCGCAGGCGGCGGAAGAGCACGTCGCGCGCGTTCTCCTGCGCGGCGGAGCGCACGTGGTGCACCGCGAACGCGCCCAGCGCCACCAGCGGCGTGCGGAACGAGGCGAAGAAGCGCCAGTCGGCGTCGTCCAGCTCCTCCACCACCTTGTGCACGGGGTGGAACTCCAGCTCCATCCCCAGCGTCAGCGCGGCCTCGACCAGCGACTCGCCGGCTTCCAGCAGGCTGCCGGCGTCCGGTTCGATGGCGATCACGTTCAGCTTGCGCGGCAGCTGGCGGCGCGTGGCCAGCAGGTACATCAGCCCCACCTCCTGCCGGCCGCTGCCGATCCCCACGTCCAGCAGCGTGATCTCGTCCTGGCCGCCGATGTAGCCCGCCAGCACCTCGTTGGCCAGCGGGCCCGCCAGCGACACGGTGGGCAGGTGCTGCGCGAGCAGGTTGAACAGGGAGATCTGCGTCTTTTCGAACTGCTGCAGGTAAAGGTTGATCTGCGCCGTGGTGTCCGAAGCCAGCCGCTTGGACAGGGCGGAGGCGAAGATGTAGTACTGCAGGTCCTCGCCGCCCGCGTCGGGGTCCAACTGCCGCTCCACCAGGTCCGCGAGCAGTCTGCGCGCATTGTCCGTGCGGCCGGCCAGCGTCTCGTCCACCACCGAAACGAGCGTAGCATACTTCCGTGTGTTCATGTCGGCTCCCAGTGTGGCTGAGGTGAGGGGGTGTGGCGGATTGCGTCTGATTAAGGCAGGGATGCAGGGCGTGCGGCTGCCGCATGGCGCCGCCGGTACAAGGAAAGGGTTTGATGCAGGGACTACGGGAGAGCAAGCGGATGCCGCACCGATCGGGCCGCGACATCTGATCTCAACTTAACTACTCCGTGCACGTCTGTAAAGAGTGTCGTTGCTTGAAAGCCGCGTGGTGCCTGGGCCGGAGCCATGTAGCAGCTTGTTGCAGTTTACGGAAAAGACAGAACGCGGCCTGGGGCCTTGCCTTGAGACGGACGCGCGGATTCGGTCCGCCCCACGGGCGATGCCTGGCCGGACAACGTGAAGGTGCAATCGGAGCGGTGGGGGAGGATGGGAATGAGCGGCATTCATCTGCTTTCGGCCGGTGGAGTCGAGTCGTCATGAGTCGAGTGACCCATGCATGTCCCACCCCTGCGGCCCTAAGGTGAAGCGTGCGCGCAGCGATCCGCCGTCGCTGCCACTCCCATCCCGCGGTTGTGGACGGCGCGCGCGTCAGAATCGGGCGCCGTGTGCGTTGTCCGGCGAAGGACCGCAGGAGTGCCTGCCTTCCAGAGCACCCCCCATCCTGAAATCGAAATGTCGAGAGAGACGCTGATGGATACGGACGTCGCCATCGTGGGCTGCGGGCCCGTGGGCGCGGCCGCCGCCAACCTGCTGGGCCTGCTGGGCGTGCGGGTGCTGGTGCTGGACCGCGAGCGCACGCCCCACGGCCAGCCGCGCGCCTTCAGCTGCGACGACGAGGCGCTGCGCGTGTACCAGGCCGCCGGGCTGGCGGAGCAGGTGCGGACTCACATGGCGCGCGCCAGCATCGTGCACTACACGGGCGTGGACGGCCGCAAGTTCGCGGAGCTGGACATCGCCGGGCTGGACTTCGGCAACGGCTTTCCGCCCCTCAACTTCTTCTATCAGCCCACGCTTGAGGCGGAGCTGCGCCGCGGGCTGCAGCGCTTTCCCCACGTGGAACTGCACCTGGGGCGCGAGGTCACGGGGCTGGCGCAGCACGCGGACGGGGTGACGCTGGAGGTGCGCGAGGTGGACGGTCCGGAGCAGTGGCGCGTGCGCGCCCGGTACGTGCTGGGGTGCGACGGCGCGCGCAGCACCGTGCGGCGGCTGGCGGGGATCGGGCTCACGGGGAACAGCTACCCGGACCGCTGGCTGGCCGTCTCCGGGCAGCCGGAGGACGAGGGCGCCATGCGCATCCGCGACGCCACCTTCGTCTGCGATCCGCACCGCCCCAGCTTCGTGGCGGAGGGCGCGGAGAACGACTTCCGGATGGAGATGATGGTGAACCTGGGGGAGACGGACGCGCAGCTGGAGGATCCGCGGACCGTGGAGCGGCTGATCTCGCCGTACGTGGACCCGGCGCGCTTCCGCATCACCCGCTCCGTGGTGTACGCGTTCCACAACATGGTCGCGGAGCGGTGGCGGGACGGGCGCGTGTTCCTGCTGGGTGACGCCGCGCACCAGATGCCGCCGATGATGGGCCAGGGGCTGGTCAGCGGGCTGCGCGACGCGGCGAACCTGGCGTGGAAGCTGGACCTGGTGCTGCGCGGGATGGCGGACGACGCGCTGCTGGACAGCTACGAGACGGAGCGCCGGCCGCACGTGAAGGCGATGGCGGACGCCAGTGTGGCGATGAGCAAGGTGTTCCTGGCGCGCACGCGGTGGACGGCGGCGCTCCGGGACCGCTTCTTCACGGCGATCCAGCTGGTGCCGCGCATCCGCCGCGCCATCCGCAACATGGAGTTCAAGCCCAGGGCGGTGTATCCGCGCGGCGCCTTCATCCACGGCGGCCGCCAGGGGAAGAAGGACGTGCAGGGGACGATCTTCCCGCAGTACCCGGTCGGCACGCCGGGTGGGACGATGCTCTCGGACGAGGTGCTGGGTGGCGGGTTCGCGCTGGTGGTGTACGGCGGGAATGCGGCCGCGGCGCGGCACGAGGCGTGGGAGCGGCTGGGCGCGCGCGTCGTCACCCTCCTTCCCGCCGGCGCCGCTCCGCGCGAGGGGGCGATGGTGGACGGGACGGGGAAGATCGGCGGGTGGTTCGAGAAGCACGGCGTGCAGTGCGCGCTCGTCCGCCCGGACCGCTTCGTCTTCGCCGCGGGGACGGTGCAGGACGTCCCCGAGATCGCCCGCTGGGCCGGGCGCACCTTCCTGGCCGCGCACCCCGAGCCGATTCGCCAGCCCTCTGCCGTGGCCGCCTGAACCAGCAGGTTGGGGTACAGAGATGCAGAGAAAAACCAGAGGTACAGAGGAAGCCCGGGAGAGCCGTCCTCTGTATCTCTGGTTTTTCTCTGTTCCTCTGTACCCTTACGCCTTTTGCCGTGCGCGGATCAGCCTTCGTCCTCGCGGTCGCCCCACTTGAGGAACTCGAAGCCGGTGCGGCAGCGGCGGCACCAATACTGGGCCACGGACAGCTGCCCGCCGAACGGGCTCACCAGCTCCGTGTCCGTCCCCTCGCAGAAGGGGCAGGGCGCGGAGGGCGGAAGCAGCTCCTCGTCGGCGGGGTGCACGGCGGGGCGTTCGGGCATCAGTCCATCAGCAGGGCGCGGTTCTTGTCGCCGCGGGCGCGGGCGGCGGTCTCCTCGTCCAGGCTGCCGCCGGAGCGCCGCGTGGATGGATTCCACCCGTCCCACGCCAGCGGATTCGCGTACATCCACGCCCCCCCGTCCTTGCGCTCCAGCCCCAGCCCCTCCGCCAGCTCCGCGTCCGCCAGCACGGGGCCGATGCGCGACAGCAGCCGCGCGCGCAGCGTGGAGGGATCCGCCGAGACCAGCCCCTCGTCCACCAGCCGCTTCGCCGCCGGACCGGCATCATCCCCCAGCCACTGCAGCGCCAGGGGAAGATAGCGCCCCAGCGAGGCGGCCAGCTCGTCCCGCACTCCCGGCGTGGCGGCCATGCGGCGCGTCCATCCCGCGGCGTACTGGAAGTGGAAGCGCTCCTCGTCCAGCATCTTCTGGACGCGGTTGTGCGCCGGCGCGTAGCGGCTTTCCAGCAGCGCGCCGTACTGGATGGCGAGCGACGTGTCGATCAGCAGGATGGTGGCGATGAAGTCCGCCCACGAGCCGAACCCCGCGTCCAGCGCCGGGTGGCTGACGTACTGGGCCGCGGGGCGCTCGTGCTCCAGCGCCTTGGGGTCGTCGCCGAAGTCGCCCAGGAGCGCGTAGGTGAGCCGCGCGTGCCCCCACTCGTCCTGCGCCATCCCCGACGCGGCGATCCCGGCCTCCAGCGTGGGCGCGCCCAGCATGCGGTCGCTGTAGCGCAGCCCCAGCACGCGCTTGCTGTCCGCGAGGGCCAGGATCAGCGCGCGCAGCGCCTGGCGGGCCTCGTCGCCCAGCTCGGCGGCCTTCTCGATGCGGGCCTCGGGCGTGGCGGTGCTCATCGGCCCCTCCCGCCCGCCACCTCGCCGCCGCCGTACGAACCCGTGCCGGGCGTGTGCACCAGCTCCTCTTCGGCGTCGCGGCCCATCATCGTCACGAACTGGCTCTCGTTGGGGTCCACGGGAAGGATGGCGCTGCGCGGAACGACGCACATCTCTCCCCAGTTCTGCTCATCGTACATCTTCCACGCGTACACGCGCGCCAGGTCGCCGTCCGCGGCGTTGATGAAGCCGATGTGGCGCAGTGGCTCGCCGCGGGACTTGCGGGCGAAGACTTCGAAGACCGGTTCTATCACGGCAGAAAAGTGCGTGAGTGCGTTAGTGCGTGAGTGCGTTAGTAA
>DATAAG010000263.1:0-14735 GCA_036260235.1 Longimicrobium sp. | reverse complement strand
GTGCCTCCGCCTCCCCACGAGATGATGGCGGCGCTGGACAACTTCGAGAAGTTTCTGCACGACGAGTACGGGCGCACGCCGCCCATCGTGAAGGCGGGGCTGGCGCACGCCCAGTTCGAGACCATCCACCCGTTCCTGGACGGCAACGGCCGCATCGGGCGCCTGCTCATCAGCCTGCTTTTCGGGGCGGAGCGCTTGCTGACGCAGCCGTTCTTCTATTTCAGCCTGTACCTCAAGGAGAACCGGGCGGAGTACTACGATGCCCTGCAGCGGGTTCGCACCGAGGGGGACTGGGAGGGGTGGATGCGCTTCTACCTGGTGGGGGTGGACGCCGTCGCGAGGCAGGCAGCGGACACCACCCTGGCGCTCCGGGCGCTCTTCGAGCACGACCAGCAGCGGGTGAGCGGGCTAGGGCGCGCGGCGGGGTCGGCCCTGCGGGTCTACGACCTGCTGCGGGCCCACGTCGTCATCTCGGTTCCGCGCGCGGTGCGCGAGCTGGGCCTTACCTGGCCTACGGTAAACAGCGCGCTGCGACGGCTGGAGCAACTCGGGATCGTTCGTGAAGCCACGGGCCGCTCGCGCGACCGCCTTTACGTCTACCAGCGGCAACTCGAGCTGCTGAATGCCTGATCGATAGAAGCACATGTTCCTGCTATCAAAAGTTCGTGGACTATCTTTTGATGTCGTCTTTCTCTATCAAAAGTTCGTCTCCCTTTCTGTAGCAGATGATGGATCAGAATGGCCGCGGTGCAGGGCGAGCTCTCCTGTGTTTGACGGCAGGGGCGTGGACGCGGATACTGTCCCCGGAGTCGAAGCCGATCCACCTCTGACGCAAAGGGACCGATGAAGCTCCGTGCGCTTCCTCTCGCGCTGGCGGCCGCCGGGCTGGCGTGGAGCACGCCCGCGTACGCCTGGGACGAGCTGGGCCACCGCGTGGTCGCCCGCATTGCGTGGGACCACATGACCCCCGCGGCGCGGCAGCACGCCATCCGCCTGCTCCAGTCCGCCCCCCCGACCTCCGGCATCGCCGAGCTGATGCCGCGGACGGGGTCCATGGAGGAGCGGCAGCGCGAGTGGTTCGTGCACACGGCCGTGTGGGCGGACATGATCCGCGACCGCGACCACCCCGGCGCGCGCTACGCCCACGCGGACTGGCACTACGTCAACTGGTTCTGGGAGGTGGGGCCCGGCAGCCGGCCCCGGGATCGTCCGGACGTGCCCCGCGCGGGACAGCTGATCGGCCAGATGCAGCGCATCACCCGCACGCTGGGGAGCGCGTCGGTGCCGGACTCGGCGGAGGCGATCGACCTGGCGTGGCTGCTGCACCTGGGCGGCGACTCGCACCAGCCGCTGCACAACAGCGCCCGCATCACCGCCGAGGACCCCGAGGGCGACCGCGGCGGCAACACCTTCCGGCTGGCCGGGCTGTACCCGTTCAACAACCTGCACGCGTACTGGGACGCGCTGGTGGGCCCGGCGTTCCCCTGGCGCGGGGAGTACCGCTCCGAGGCCGACTACGTGGGCGCCATCGCGCAGCAGATCGCGCGGCGCTGGCCGCTGGCGCGCATGCGTGGCCAGCTGCTCCCCGGGCAGGTGGAGCGGTGGTCGGAGGAGGGGCTGCGGGTGGCGCAGCGCACCGCCTACAACCTGCGCCGCAACCAGGCGGCGCCGCCCAGCTACCGCCGCGCCGCTTGGGCCGCCGCCGAGCCCCGCATCGCGCTGGCCGGCTATCGGCTGGCGGACATGCTGAACCGCGCGCTGGGGGCGTGACCAACCTGTTACACGTGGCCTGAATCGCGCCCGGAGCCGGCTTCGTAGTTCCGGGCGCGAAAAACAGGGAACTCCAGAGAGGAGAGCAAACGCGTGACAGAGCCGAATGGCGGCTACAAGCATGATCCGCAGCTCCGGGCTCGTCTCCAGGCGTTTTCGCCGGACGAGCCCGTCGTTTTCCCCTTCTCCGCGCGTCTGGCGCGAGAGCACGGGTGGACGCGCGCCTTCGCCGAGCGGGTGATGGAGGAGTACCGGCGCTTCCTGTACCTGGCGATGACGGCCGGTCACCCCGTGAGCCCGTCGGCGGCGGTGGACGAGGCGTGGCACCTGAACCTCACGTACACGCGGTCGTACTGGGACGAGTTGTGCGGCCGCGTGCTGGGCCGCCCGCTGCACCACGACCCCACGAAGGGCGGCGTGGAGGAGGGCGCGAAGTTCACCGCCTGGTACGCGCGCACGCTGGAGAGCTACCGCGCCGCCTTCGGCCACCAGCCGCCGCGCGACATCTGGCCGTCGCCGGCGGAGCGCTTCAGGCCCCAGGCCCGCATGCAGCAGGTTTCCGTCGCCACGCACTGGATCATCCGCAAGCCGCTCCTGCCCCGGGGGATGACCAGGGGCGTGGCGGGCCTCACCCTGCTCCTGCTCGCCGCGGCGTGCGCCGGCGACGTAGTGGAGAACATGCTACTGGGAGGCGTGCTGCTGCTGTTCGTTCTTCCGATCGTCGGCATGGTCGCCGTGACGAGATCCCGTCCGCGGAGAACGACGCGCCGCGCCCACCGCGCTTCCGGCTCTGGAGACGTGGCGTGGTTCGCCGGGTCGGACACGAGCTGCGGCCCGTCGGATGGGGGCGACTGCGGCGACGGCGGGGGCGGTGAGGGTGGTGACGGTGGTGGCGGGTGCGGTGGGGGATGCGGGGGATGTGGCGGTGACTGATGAATCCATCGAGACGAATCCCATCGCCCCGTCCCGGCGCGTCCGGACGGGGCTACTGATTTCGCGCGATCACGCCGCGGTTGCCATCCTGGCGGAGGCGCCGCGCTGCTCCAGCCCCTCACGCTGATCGTTGGCGCCGACGGAAGGATCTGCTCGCCCCTCGCCCGTGGCCCGTTCCGATCGCCATTCCCGCCCTGCCACCCGGACGAGCGAGGCCCGCCTGTGGCGCCGTAAGTGCGCTTGTATTTGTGGCTTGCGTGGCACCTGCGATCGCGGTTACGCATTCAGGATCATCGCTGCACCGTCGCCTCCCCCTCGCTCGCGGAGTCCGAATGCGCGCCCTGGTCCTCATCCTCCTGATCCTCGGCTCAGCCGCCGCGGTGCCGGCGGCAGCCGATCGCTTCCGCCGGTCATCCGCCGATCCCCGCGCCGTCCTGCGCCACGTCGAGCGCGCGGAGGCGGACTATCGCGCGGCCCACGGCCGATACACGGCGTCGCTGGCCGCGCTGGGAATCGAGCGATTCGCGGGCGTGGACGTGCGCATCATCGCGGAGGGGACGGCCGGCTACTCTGCCGTGGCGATCGGGGACGCGGAGGAGTGCGCCGTGTTCCACGGGACCGCCCGGCCGCCGCGGACCTATGCCCGCACGCCGGGGCGGATCGCTTGCCGCGCCTCCTGACGGCGGCTACACATGGGCCTCCGGTCCGGATCATCGCCACCCCCACCCGCGGGTGATCAGTGTTTGGATTTCTGAAGAGGCGGCGCCGCGAGCGCATCCGCGCCCGGCCGTTCCCGCCGGAATGGCTGGCGGTCATCGAGCGCAACGTGCCCATGTACGCCCGGCTGCCGGAGGCCGACCGGCAGGAACTGCAGCGGCGCGTGCTGGTCTTTCTCGCCGAGAAGAACTTCGAGGGTGCGGGCGGGCTGGAGATGACGGACGAGATCCGCGTCACCATCGCCGCGCAGGCCTGCATCCTCCTGCTGCGCCTGGACGATGACGACGACTACCCCCGGCTGCGGTCCATCGTCGTGTACCCCACCGCGTACAGGGTACCGGGCGAGGTCCGACCGGGCGAGGTAGTGCCGGAGCACGCGGTGCACCTGGGCGAGTCGTGGAACGACGGCGCGGTGGTGCTTTCGTGGAACAGCGCTCGCCGCGGCGCCGCCGACCCGCGCGACGGCAGGAACGTGATCCTGCACGAGTTCGCGCACCAGCTGGACCAGGAGGACGGCGCCGCCGACGGCACGCCGGAACTGGACACGTGGGCGCTCTACGCCCCGTGGGCGCGGGTGCTGAGCGAGCACTACCTGGCGCTGCGGAAGGCGGCGCGCGCCGGGCGCAGGACGCTGCTGGACCACTACGGCGCCACGCACGAGGCCGAGTTCTTCGCCGTCGCCAGCGAGTGCTTCTTCGAGCGTCCCGTGCAACTACGCACCCGCCACCCGGAGCTGTACGACGAGCTCTCGCGCTACTACGGGCAGGATCCCGCCGGGGCGATCACGCCGCGGCGGCTCGGTGATTGAAGATCGATGCCGCGGCGCCGGCTCTTCGCCGGAGCGGGTAAACCCGCCGCTGGGAAAGCCATAAGCCCCGCCCCGGCCGCTACGCGCCCGTGCGGGGCTTCAACTGCTCAACTGCAACCCCAGATTACCGATGCGTCATCCGCGTGCGAGGCTGTACGTGCATCTGGTATGGGCTACGTGGGATCGTGCGCCGCTCATCACGCCCGAGATTCGGGAGCGGATCTACCCGATGATGCAGCGGCACGCCTCCGATTTGCGCGCGGAGGTGATCGCGATTGGCGGGATCGAGGATCACGTGCACGTGATCGCGCGTTTTCCCACGACACTGACAATCGCGGATCTGGTCCGGCGGATGAAAGGCGCATCATCGTACCTGGCGGCGCAGGTGATGGGACACGCGTTCAAGTGGCAGGGAGCGTACGGCGCGTTCACCGTCTCCCAGCGCAGTGTGGAGCGCGTTCGTGCGTACGTGCTGAACCAGGAGGCTCATCATCGCGACGGTACCACGCTTCACGCGCTGGAGGCCACGAGCGAACAGTAGTTGAAGCCCCGTTCGGCGAGCGCAAGCGAGCCGAGACGGGGCTTATGGCTTTCCCAGCGGCGGGTTTAACCGCTCAGGCGGGGGGCTCGCCGCGTTTGTGAACGACCGGGCGCTCAACGGTCCTTGGGGCTTGGAGCATCGGACCTCGCCCGCCTCACGCGCCCGTCGAAGATCACGCCCCCGCGGCCTCCGCCTTTGCCGGCTCCCTGCCAGGCGCCTCCCCCTCCTCCGGGACGTGCGGCACCATGAGCGTCAGGCGGTGCGGGCCCAGGTCGTACTCGAAGCGGCGGCCGGTGAGCGGCTCCCCGTCCGCGTTCACCGTCATCTCCTCGTCCGATTCCAGCGTGAGGTCGCGCACCTTGAGGTAGGTGACCTTGGGGTGGTGCACGTGCCGCCCGGCCCGGATCTGCGGGGCGATGCGCACCAGCTCCACGTGGGTCATCTCGCCCACGATGCACAGGTCCAGCAGGCAGTCCGCCGGGTCCGCCTCCAGGGTGACCCAGTACCCGCCCCCCGTCCTCCACGCGTTGCCGACCGCGAAGACCAGGAACCCGCCCTCGTACACCACCTCGCCGCCCGAGCGAAAGCGCGCGTGCGACACCTTCAGCTCGACGAACTTCTTCACGCCCGTAAGCAGGTAGGCGATCGGCCCCAGCACCCGCTTGAGCTCCTGGGGTGTCTCGTCCGTGGCCTCCGCGCCGAAGCCGCCGGTGGAGACGTTCAGAAAGTAGCGGCCGTTCACCAGCGCCACGTCCACCGGATACGGGTGCCCCGCCGCGGCGTCCAGCAGCGCCCCCTCCGGATCCCCGCCGCGAATCCCCATTCCCCCCGCCAGGTCGTTCCCCGTCCCCAGCGGCACCAGGCCCAGCCGCGGCAGCGCGGGGCGCTTTCCGTCGTCGTCACGCTCCTCGATCCAGTCGTACAGCCCGTTCACCACCTCGTTGATGGTGCCGTCGCCGCCGGCGGCCACCACCAGGTCCGCGCCGTACTCCGCGCTCTTCCACGCGAAGCGGTGCGCGTCGCCGGACTCGAAGGTGACGCGCGGATGCACGGTGTGCCCCTCCGCGCGCAGCCGCTCCACCGCCCGCCGCAGCGACTCCACCGCCTCCGGCGAGGGCGGGTTGATGATCACCGAGATGTGCACGATTGGCCCGATCGCGGGTGCTGGTTTCGGTCAGGACGTGCACCAGGGGGAGCAAGAACTTCGCCAGATGGCGGCCCTCGCGACCAGCGATTGAAATCGCCGCAACGACTACGCGCTGTCGGCCTTCGCCGACACCACCCCTCGGCTTTACGCGTGACAGCGTGCGTGAGTGCGCCGTGAGGGTTCTGCCCGAGCGGCAAGCGCCCCCTCCCCCACCCCGGGGGAGGGGAGATGTCCGCGGCTTCGCGGCACCCCGGATGACCAGGCCGATGCCGCCGGAGCGCAGGCGACTTCTCCCCCTCTCCGCGAGGAACGAGCGGGGAGGGGGCCGGGGGGGAGGGGCCCCCGCGGACGCAGTGCGATGCCTGCCTCAGCACGATCGAAGTTCAACCTCCCCCAGGGGTTTTGCGGGAGGTGGGCGAGCCGTGCGAGCCCGGACGGGGCGTGCCTCTCACGCGGATGATTCTTTACCCGTTCGGCATATCTTCGCCTTGACGTGGGTTGCCTGTGGATTAGCTTGTGGGGCATGGTGGGGAAAAGTGGGGGATTGTGGAGTGCAGTGGTGGGGAGCGTATACCGGAGTCCCATGAGCGGCTTCCTCGGGAGCTACACGCACCAGATCGACGAAAAGGACCGGCTCAGCCTTCCCGCCTCGTTCCGGCGGGACGGGGGGGAAGAGCCGATGGTCCTGGTGCACGCGTTTCCCGAGGCGCTCACCCTCTACCCCCAGCGCACCTGGGCCGAGGTGGAGGCGCGGCTGCGCGAGCAGCTGCGGCAGGACCAGCGGGCCCGCGCCTTCGTGCTGCGCGTGACCGCCAACGCGGTGGAGGTCGCCCCCGACAGGCAGGGGCGCATCCTGGTGCCGCGGCGGCTGCAGGAGGCGGTCGGCATCACCGGGCCCACGCTCATCGTGGGCCTCATCGACCGCATCGAGCTGTGGAGCCCGGACCGCTTTGAAGCGGCCACCGCCGAGCCGGCGGAAGAGGGAGAGCGGCTCACGCACCAGATCTTCGGCTAGCCGTCCATCCATCACCCGGGAGCGCGCATGGTCCTTCCCGCCAACTCCGCCCTGCTCGGCAGGCTCGCGCCGCCGCCCGTGCCGTGCGCCCTGGACCGGCACGTGGGGCCGTTCGAGCCGCTGGACGAGCTGCGCGATTGGCTGGGCACCGACTGGTTCCAGTGCCGGTGCTGCCGCGCCACCGTCACGCGCCGCAACGCCCGCGGCGCGCTCGTTCCCGCGTGACGCTGCCCTACGCGTCGGACTACCACGCGCCGGTCATGGCGCGCGAGGTGATGGACCTGCTGCGGCCGGAGCGCGGCGGGACGTACCTGGACGGAACGCTGGGCGGCGGCGGCCACGCCGAGGCGCTGCTGGAGCGGGGGGCGGAGGCGCGGCTGATCGGGGTGGACCGCGATCCCGACGCGCTGGCGGAGGCGGCGGCGCGGCTGGCGAGGTTCGCGGACCGCTTCCGCCCCGTCCGATCGAACTTCGCGGACGCGGTGGAGGCGGCGGGGGTGGAGGAGGGGACGCTGGACGGGGTGCTGCTGGACCTGGGGATCAGCTCGCACCAGATCGACGTGGACGCCCGCGGGTTCACCTTTCGCCCCGGGGCGCCGCTGGACATGCGCATGGGACAGGCGACGGCCGGCGAGCCTTCCGCGGCCGACCTGCTGAACACGCTCGGCGAGGGGGAGCTCGCCGACGTGTTCTACCGCTACGGCGAGGAGCGCCGCTCACGAAAGCTGGCGCGCATCGTCGCCGAGATGCGGGAGGAGGCGCCGTTCGAGACCAGCGACCAGCTGCTGCGCGCCATCGACCGCGCGCTGGGCCCGCGCACGGAGCCGGCGGACCGCGCGCGCATCTTCCAGGCGCTGCGCATCGCGGTGAACCGCGAGATCGAGTCGCTGGAGCGCGCGCTGGAGCGATTCCGGGACGCGCTGGCGCCGGGGGGCGTCTTCGCGATCCTCTCGTACCACTCGCTGGAGGACCGGCTGGTGAAGAACGCGTTCCGCGACTGGAGCCTGGAGTGCGTCTGCCCGCCCGGGCTTCCCGTCTGCCGCTGCCGCGGGCGGGCGCTGGGCGAGACGCTGACGCGGAAGCCGGTCTCCGCCTCCGCGGAGGAGACGGCGGCCAACCCGCGCGCCCGCAGCGCCCGCCTGCGCGGGTGGAGGGCCGCGTGAGCACGGGCGCCCTGGACGCCCTGCGCGCGCCGATCCGCGCCCGCGCGGCGGAGAAGGCCGCCCGCTGGGAGGCGCCGCAGGGGGACCGCGCGGAGCGCCGCGCCCGCCGCCGCCGCTTCCTGCGCCGCGCCGCCGTCGTCCTGGTGGTGGCGGCGTCGCTCGTCTCCGTCGTCTGGCGGCAGACGGAAGGGGTGGCGCGGCAGCGCGAGCTGACGCGCATCCAGAGCGAGACCAGCATCGCCGAGGCGGAGCGGGTGGAGTGGGCCAACCGCATCCAGGCGCTGCAGACCCGCGCGCGCATCACCCGCGTGGCGCAGCAGCGGCTGGGGCTGCACGTGGCTCGCGACGACGAGGTGGTGCTGCTGCCCATCCCCGCCGCCGCGCTGGAGGAGCAGCCGTGAACGCGAACCCGAACGTTCCCGTCCGCTCCGGCTGGGACACCGAGACGCGCCTGCGCTCGCGGCGCCGCCTCCTGGTCGTCTGCATCGCGCTCGCCGCCCTGCTGGTGCTGGCGCGCGCGGTGCACCTGCAGGCGTTCCAGGCGGAGCACTGGCGGCAGGTGGCGGCGGAGCAGCAGCAGGCGCGGGTGCCCCTTCCCGCGCGCCGCGGCGCCATCTTGGACCGCGACGGCGTGCCGCTGGCGCTCACCCGCGAGACCTTCGGGCTTTCCATCGCGCCCAACGAGGTCACGGACCGGAACGCGCTGGTGGGGGCGATGGCGGACGCGCTGGAGATGACCCGCGCCGAGGCCCGCCGCGCGACGGATCCCAGGCGCAGGTGGGTCGTCCTTCCCCGCCGCTTCACCGCGGAGCAGCGCCGCGCCCTGGGCGACGCACGCGGCCTGCACTGGGAGCGGCGGCTGGAGCGCTTCTATCCGCAGGGAAGGGTGGGACGGGAGATCCTGGGCGCCGTGAGCGGCGACGGCCGCGCGCTGGGCGGCATCGAGCAGGCGATGGACGCCGCGCTGCGCGGCCGCGACGGCTACTCCATCCTGCGCCGCGACGCGCGGGGAAAGGCGGAGGCGTCGGTCGCCCTCCCGGCGGTGGAGGCGACGGACGGGCACGACGTCTACCTCACCATCGACTTCGACCTGCAGGAGATCGCGGATGCGGCGCTGGACCAGGCCATCGACAGCACCGGCGCCGCCGGCGGCGACCTGCTCCTCCTCGATCCGCGGACGGGCGAGGTGCTGGCGGCGGTCAGCAAGCGCAGCGGCGGGGTGCGCGGCGCGGGCGCCTTCATCGAGCCGTACGAGCCGGGGTCGGTGCTCAAGCCGTTCTTCGTCTCCACCCTCCTGGCCACCGGCCGCGCGCGGATGGGCGAGCCGGTGCACGGCGAGAACGGGACGTGGACGGACCCCAACGGCCGCGTGCACCGCGACGTGCACCCCTACGGGATGATCACCCTGCGCGACGCGCTGCGCGTCAGCAGCAACATCGGGATGGTGAAGTTCGTGCCGCGCCTCTCTCCCGGGCAGCAGTTCGGCTACCTGCGCGACTTCGGCTTCGGCACGCCGACGGGGGTGGACTACCCGACGGAGTCGTCCGGCCGGCTGCCGCGCCCGGACCGGTGGTCGAAGCTCACCGCGTCGTCGCTGGCGACGGGGTACGAGGTCTCCGTCACCCCGCTGCAGCTGGGCCTCGCCTACGGGGCGCTGGCGAACGGGGGCGCGCTGATGGAGCCGCGGCTGGTGCGCGAGGTGCGCGCGGCGGGCGGGCGGACGATCGAGCGCCGCGAGCCGCGCGAGGTGCGCCGCGTCATCCCCCGCGCCGTGGCGACGGAGGTGCGCGACGTGCTGGTCTCCGTCGTGGAGGACGGCACGGCCACGCGGGCGTCGCTGGCCACCTTCGAGGTGGCGGGAAAGACGGGGACGGCGCGGCGGACGGGAGCCAATGGGCGGTACGAGGCGGGCGCCTACAACGCCACCTTCGTCGGCTTCTTCCCGGCGCGGGACCCGCAGCTGACGATCCTCGTCAAGCTGGACCGGCCGCGTGGCGACTACTACGGCGGCCTGACCGCCGCGCCGGTGACCCGCGAGACGCTGCAGGCCATCCTGGCCGCGCGCTCGCCGGGGCTGGACCGGCGCAGCCTGCTGGCCACGCGCATCCCCGCGCAGGCGCCGCCCCCCGCCGCGCCCGCGCGGCGCGGCGAGGAGCCGGCGCCGGAGGGGGCGGAGGGCGTGTACGTCTTCGTCTCCACGGACGGGCTGCGGCGGGCGGCGGATCCACCCTCCGGGGCGGCGGTGCCGGTGCCGGAGCTGACGGGGATGCCGCTGCGCGACGCGGCCCGCCGGCTGCACGCGCTGGGGGTGCACGTCCGCCTCCGCGGCACGGGCTTCGTGACCGCGACCCGCCCCGCGGCAGGCGAGCCGATCGCGCGGGGCGACACGCTGGTGATCGTGGGGGAGGGGAGATGACCAACCGCCACACGACGCTGGGGGAGATCGAGGACCGCCTCGCACGCGAGAACCTGCTCGCCGGCGAGGCGCGCCTGTCCGACGGCCACGCCGCGCGCGAGGTGTGGGACGTGACCGCGGACTCGCGGCAGGTGCGCGTGGGGGCCGTCTTTTGCGCCTGGCGCGGGACGGACCGCGACGGGCACGAGTTCCTGCCGCAGGCCTTCTCGGCCGGCGCGGCCGGCGCGGTGGTGGAGGAGTGCCACACCGAGATCCCCACCCCGCAGATCTGCGTCACCGACGGCCGCGTGGGCGCCGCGTATGCCGCCGCGGAGTTCTTCGGCGACCCGTGGCTGCGGATGACGCTCGTCGGCGTGACGGGGACCAACGGGAAGACGACGACGGCCGCGATGCTCCGCCACCTCCTCTCCTCCGACGGCCCCGCCGGCTACATCGGCACGCTGGGGGCGATCGGGGCGGACGGCCAGGTGGTGCCGGGGACGGAGGGGCTCACGACGCCCGGGCCCACGGAGGCCGCGCGCTGGCTGCGGCGGTTCCTGGACGAGGGGGTGGAGCGGGTGGCGATGGAGGTCTCGTCCCACGCGCTGGACCAGGCGCGGATGGCGGCGGCCCGCTTCGACGCGGCCGTCTTCACCAACCTGACCCGCGACCACCTGGACTACCACGGGACGATGGAGGCGTACCGCGACGCCAAGCTGCGCCTCCTCCATCTCCTCAAGCCGACGGGCGCCGGCGTGCTGAACGCGGACGACCCCGCCTGGCGCGCCGTGGCCGCGCCGATCGGGCGGACGGTGCGCTTTGGCGTGGCGAACGCGGGGGACGCGGACGTGGCGGCGGAGGGGGTGCGCGCGGGCTCCGGCGGGATGGAGTTCACCCTGCGCACGCCGGACGGCGCCGCGCCCGTGGCCCTGCCGATCTTCGGGGACTTCAACGTCTCCAACGCCACGGCGGCGGCGGCGGTGCTCTGGTCGCTGGGGTGGGCGCCGGAGCGCATCGCCCGGGCGCTGGGGTCGCTGCCGCAGGTGCCGGGGCGGCTGGAGCGCATCGCGGGGCCGCCGGAGAGCGCCACGGTGCTCCGCGACTACGCCCACACCCCCGACGCCCTGGAGCGGGCGCTGCAGGCGGTGCGGCCCCTCGTCAGGGGCCGGCTGATCGTGGTCTTCGGCGCCGGCGGGGACCGCGATCCGGGGAAGCGGCCGGAGATGGGGCGCATCGCCGCGGAGGGCGCGGACCTGGCCATCCTGACCTCCGACAACCCCCGCACGGAGGACCCGGAGCGCATCCTGGACGACGTGGAGCGCGGCATGGGAAGTGCACCCCGGCTGCGGCTTTCCGACCGCCGCGAGGCCATCCGCACAGCCCTCATCGAAGGACGCACAGACGACCTGGTTCTCCTGGCCGGCAAGGGCCACGAGACGTACCAGGTCGTGGGGACGGAGAAGCGCCCCTTCGACGAGCGGGCCATCGTGCGCGAGCTCCTCGCGGAGCTGCAGACCGCATCGGGAGGTGCCGTTTGACCGGGTTCCGCTGGACCGCCGGAGAGGTGCGCCGCGCGCTGGAGAGCGAGTCTCCCGCCGGGGAAAGGGAGTTCACGGGGATTTCGACGGACACGAGGAAGATCGCGCCCGGCTCGCTCTTCGTCGCGCTGAAGGGCGCCAGCTTCGACGGGCACGCGTACCTGCGCGAGGCGGCGGAGAAGGGTGCCACCGGCGCCGTCGTCTCCCGCGTGCCGGAGGATGCGCCGGAGGGGATGACGCTCTTCGTCGTCGAGAACACGCTCCACGCGCTCGGGAAGCTCGGCCGGCACCGGCGGCGGGCGCTGGGCGGGCGGGTGGTGGCGGTGGCGGGGAGCAACGGGAAGACGACGACGAAGGAGCTGCTCCGCGCCGTCCTGTCGCCTCGTCTCCGGGTGCACGCGACGGACGCCAACCTCAACAACCAGGTCGGCGTCCCGCTCACCCTCCTGGCCGCGCCGGACGACGCGGAGGCCGTCATCGTGGAGGCGGGGACCAACGAGCCCGGCGAGATCACCCTGCTCTCGCGCATCATCGAGCCGGACGCCGCCATCATCACCTCCATCGGCGAGGAGCACCTGGAGGGGCTGGGCTCCCTCGAAGGCGTGCTGCGGGAGGAGCTGGCGATCTTCGACGGCCTGGCGCCGGGCGGCACGGGCTTCGTGGCGGACGAGCCGGCGGAGCTGCCGGAGGGCGCGCAGGAGCGCATCGGGGGGATGCGGCTGCGGGTGGCGGGATTCGACCCGCGCGCGGACCTGGTTCCCGACGGCGGGAAGGAAGGGGTGCGCGTCCGGCCGGACGGGAGCACGGAGTGGAGCTTCCGCGGCGTCCCCATCCACCTCCCCGTCCCGGGGATGCACAACGTCCGCAACGCGCTGCTGGCGCTGGGGGTGGCGGACGCCTGGGGGGTGCCGGTGGAGGACGCGGCGCAGGGGCTGGCGGCGATGCAGGGGCTCAAGATGCGCAACGAGTGGATGCGCGTGGGCTCCGTCGGCGTGATGGCGGACTGCTACAACGCCAACCCCCCCAGCATGCGCGCCGCGCTGGACCTGCTGGCGGGCCTTCCCGCGGAAGGGGAGAAGGTGGCCGTCATCGGCACCATGCGCGAGCTGGGCGACCACGGCGACCGGCTGCACCGCGAGCTGGCGCTGCACGCGGCGGGGCTCGTCGGACACGGCATCGACCGCGTCGTCGCCACCGGCGACTTCGTCCGCGCGTTCGCGGAGATCCCGTCCGAGCTGGGGGACCGGCTGGTCGCGGCGGAGGACCCGGTGCAGGCGTACGAGGCGCTGCGCCCCACGCTCACCGGGCGCGAGACCCTGCTGCTCAAGGGCTCGCGGGGCGTGGCGCTGGAGCGGCTCATCCCGCTCCTCCAGCGCGACTTCGGCTCCGTGGAGCCCGTCACCGTGCGGACGGAGGGCTGACCGTGCTGTACCACCTGCTGGTGCCGCTGGCGCAGTACAACATCGCCTTCAACCTCTTCCGCTTCCAGACCTTCCGGGCGGCGGGGGCGGTGGTGACGGCGTTCCTGGTGGCGTTCTGGTTCGGCCCCGCCATCATCTCGCGGCTGCGCATGCTCAAGGTGGGGCAGGTGGTGCGCACCGAGGGGCCGCAGACGCACCTGGGGAAGAGCGGCACGCCGACGATGGGCGGGGTGCTGATCATCCTGTCGACGGTCATCCCCGTCTTCCTGTGGGCGCGGCTGGACAACTGGTACACCATCGCCGCCCTGGTCACCCTCCTCTGGCTGGGCGCGCTGGGGTTCATGGACGACTACCTGAAGATCGTCCGCAAGAACACCGGCGGCCTGGCGGGGCGGTACAAGATCCTGGGGCAGGCGGGGATCGGGCTGCTGCTGGGCGCCATGCTGGTGGCGTTCGAGACCAGCGCGCCCATCCCGGCGACGTGGACGCAGATCCCGTTCTTCAAGTCGCTGCACGTGGAGTTCTGGTGGCCGCTGTACATCCTGTGGGTGGCGTTCATCATCGTCGGGTGCAGCAACGCGGTGAACCTCACGGACGGGCTGGACGGGCTGGCGGCGGGGCTTTCCGCCATCGCCTGCGCCACCTTCGGCGTCTTCGCCTACCTGCTGGGGCGCATCGACTCGTCGGACTACCTGAACCTGTTCTACCTGCCGGGCTCCGGCGAGCTGGCCATCTTCTGCCTGGCGCTCGCCGGCGGATGCATGGGCTTTCTCTGGTTCAACGCGCACCCGGCGGAGGTGTTCATGGGCGACACCGGGTCGCTGGCCATCGGCGGGGTGCTGGGGGCGGTGGGGGTGATGCTCAAGGCGGAGTTCCTGCTGGCCATCGTGGGCGCGGTGTTCGTGGCCGAGGCGCTCTCCGTGGCCTCGCAGACGGTCTACTACAAGTGGACCAAGAACCGCACGGGGACGGGACGGCGCATCTTCCGCATGGCCCCGCTGCACCACCACTTCGAGCAGATCGGCTGGCACGAGAGCAAGGTGATCATCCGCTTCTGGATCATGGGGATCATCTGCGCCATGGCCGCCTTCGCCACGCTCAAGATCCGCTGAGATGAGCCGCTCGCTGGCCGGGGAGAGCATCGGGGTGCTGGGGCCAGGCGCGCCGCGGCCAGCCCGCTGCGGGCCAGCCCCAGGACGCCGATCGTCTCTCCTCTCAGGGAAGCGCTCATGGCCTCCTCCGACGAGTGCGAGGTGCGAAGTGCCAAGCGTGAAGTGCCAAGTGCTA
>DATAAG010000262.1:0-10227 GCA_036260235.1 Longimicrobium sp. | reverse complement strand
GCCAAGGCGCAGGAGGTGGGGTGCGACGGCTACCTGGCCAAGCCGTGCGAGCCGCGGCGGGTGGTGGCGGAGGTGGAGAAGTTCATCGGCTCCGGCCGGGAGGCCAACGCTTGACCAATCCGGAGGCCGCGGAGGGAGGCTCCACGCGCATCATGGTGGTGGACGACGTCCTCGACAACGTGGACATCCTGGAGGCGCGCCTTTCGTCGCGGGGCTACGAGGTGCTCACGGCGGCCAGCGGGCCCGAGGCGCTGCAGCGGGTAAGGGAGAACCCGCCGCACCTGATCCTGCTGGACGTGATGATGCCGGACATGGACGGGCACGAGGTGGCCCGCCGCATCAAGGAAGACGAGTCGCTCCCCTTCATCCCCATCATCCTAGTCACGGCGCTCAGCGAGTCCGAGGACGTGGTGCAGGGGCTGGAGAGCGGCGCCGACGACTACATCCCCAAGCCCTACAACTTCCGCGAGCTGGAGGCCCGGGTGCGGGCCATGCTCCGCATCAAGTTCCTGCAGGACGAGCTGGACCAGAAGAACCGCGAGCTGGAGCTGGCCAACCGCCGGCTCAAGAAGCTCTCCATCACCGACGGCCTCACCGAGCTCTTCAACCACCGCCACGTGCACGAGCTGCTGCACGACGAGTTCGAGCGCAGCGCCCGCACCGGCGAGAGCATCGCGGTGGTGATGATGGACCTGGACCGCTTCAAGCAGGTGAACGACACGTACGGCCACCCCACCGGCGACGTGATCCTGTACGAGACGGCGCAGATCATCAAGGATACGGCCTGCGAGATCGACATGGTGGGGCGGTACGGCGGCGAGGAGTTCATCGCCATCCTCCCCGAGACGGACGAGGAGCCGGCCGCTGCCTTCGCCGAGCGCGTGCGCGCCGCGGTGGAGGAGCACGTCTACCGCGACGGCGCCACCGAGGTGCGCATGACGGTCTCCTGCGGCGTCGCCTCCGTCACCGCCGCGGGGGTCGATTCTCCCGAAGCGCTGCTCAAGGCGGCCGACGAGGCGCTGTACCAGGCCAAGCACGGCGGCCGCAACCAGGTGGTCCGCGCCTCCCAGGCCGCATCCCCCACGGCATGACCCCACCCGCCCCTCCCGCCCCCATTCCATCTGACACCGCCGCGCGCGCCGCCGAGCTGCGCGAGGCGATCGAGCGGGCCAACCACGAATACTACGTCCTGGACGCGCCCTCGCTCTCGGACGCGGAGTACGACCGCCTGTTCCGCGAGCTGCGGCAGATCGAGGCGGCGCACCCGGAGCTGCGCACGCCCGATTCCCCCACGCTGCGCGTGGGCGCCGAGCCGGCGAGCAGGCTGGAGAAGACGGAGCACCTGGCGCCCATGCTGTCGCTGGACAACGCGTTCGGCGACGACGAGCTGCGGGCGTGGGAGACGCGCAACGCCCGCATCGCCGGGGAGGTGCGCACGGCGGGGTACGTCTGCGAGCCCAAGATCGACGGGCTGGCCATCGCGCTGACGTACGAGGACGGGGTGCTGGTGAAGGGCGCCACCCGCGGCAACGGCACCATCGGCGAGGACGTGACGCGCAACCTGCGGACGATCAGGGAGATCCCGCTGCGCCTGCGCGCCGGCGGCCCCACCCCGCCGCGCCGCTTCGAGATCCGCGGCGAGGTCTACATGTCGCTCGCCGGCTTCCAGGCGCTCAACCAGCGCAGGGCGGCGGAGGGGCAGGCCACCTTCGCCAACCCGCGCAACTCGGCGGCGGGGTCGCTGCGCCAGCTGGACCCGGCGGTCACGGCGTCGCGCCCGCTGCGCTTCTTCGCCTACGCCATCGAGGCGGGGGACCAGCCGCTCCCCTTCGGCACGCAATGGGAGCTGCTGGAGGCGCTGCGGGCGTGGGGGCTGCCGGTGAACCCGCTGGCGCGCCCCTGCACGGACCTGGAGGCGGTGCTGGCCTTCGTGCACGAGTTCGAGGGGCGGCGGGCGGAGCTGGACTACGAGGTGGACGGCGCGGTGGTGAAGGTGAACCCGCTCTGGCTGCACGAGGAGCTGGGGGTGGTCGGCGGGCGGGAGCCGCGCTGGGCCACGGCGTACAAGTACGCGCCGGACCTGGCGGTCACCACCCTGCTGGACATCCGCCTGAACGTGGGCCGCACGGGCGCGCTGAACCCGTACGCGGTGCTGGAGCCGGTGGAGGTCGGCGGCGTGATCGTGAAGCTGGCGACGCTGCACAACGAGGAGGACATCCGCCGCAAGGACATCCGCAAGGGCGAAAAGGTCATCGTCAAGCGCGCCGGCGAGGTCATCCCCCAGGTGGTCGGGCCCGTGCTGGAGGAGGGGCAGGCGCGCGCGGAGCCGTTCTCCATGCCCGACGTCTGCCCGTCGTGCGGAACGCCGGTGGAGCGGCCGGAGGGGGAGGCGATGCTGTACTGCCCCAACTCCGCCTGCCCGGACCGAATCTTCTGGGGGCTGGCCCACTTCGTCTCGCGCGGGGCGATGGACATCCGCGGGCTGGGCGAGCGCACCATCGCCACCCTGCTGGAGCGCGGGATGGTGCGCGACGTGGGCGACATCTACGCGCTCACCGAAGAGCAGCTGCTCACGCTGGAGGGCTTCAAGGAGAAGTCCGCGCGCAACCTGCTGGACGGCATCGAGGCCTCCAAGCAGCAGGGGCTGGCGCGCGTGCTCTTTGGCCTGGGCGTGCGCCACGTCGGCGAGATCGCGGCGCAGACGCTGGCGCGGCACTTCGGCAGCATGGACCGGCTGATGGCCGCCTCCGCCGGGGAGATCGAAGCCGTCCACACCATCGGCCACACGATGGCGGAGGCGCTGCACTCCTGGATGGCGGAGCCGCGGAACCAGGAGGTCGTCCGCAAGCTGGCGGATGCGGGCGTGAAGATGACGGAGGAGCGCCCGGAGCCGGCGGAAGGGCCGTTCACGGGCAGGACCTTCGTCATCACGGGCACTCACCCGACGATGTCGCGCACGCAGATGGAGGAGTTCATCCAGCAGCGCGGCGGGCGGGTGACCGGCAGCGTGACGAAGAAGACGGACTACCTGGTGGTCGGCGAGGACGCGGGGTCCAAGCTCGCGAAGGCGCGCGAGCTGGGCGTGAAGGAGCTGTCCGAGGCCGACCTGCTGGCCCTGGCCGAGGCGCCGGCGCCCTCCCCGTCCACCGAACCCTCCGCGGACGAACCCCTCCAACTGGAGCTGCAATGAACGCCACCGCCGCCCCCGCGCGCTTTCTGCAGGTTCCCGCCACGCTGCTGGGCACCGTCCGCCGCTTCGTGGTGGGCGACCGCCAGCCCATGGAGGCCGTGAACGTGCTGCGGCAGATCGGCTACGAGCTGGGCGACGAGGTGTACGGCGGGCTGCGCGAGCGGCTGGCGCGCGACTTCGCGGGCGCGGAGTGGGGGGAGCTGGACCCGGCGGAGTTCTGGCGCGCGGCCGCGGGGTTCTTCGCGGACCGCGGCTGGGGGTCGCTGGAGTTCCGCGACCTGCACCCGGCGGTGGGGGTGATCGAGCTGTCCGGCTGGGTGGAGTCGGAGGCGGAGGGCGGCCCCCGCGGCGCGCACCTGTCGACGGGGCTCTTCTCCGCGCTGCTGGAGCGCCTGGCCGGCGCCGGGGTGGCGGTGATGGAGGTGCCGTCCGGCTCGTCCGACCGCACGCGCCTGGTCTTCGCCCGCGGCGACGTGCTGGGGCAGGTGTACGAGCACGTGCGCGGCGGGGCGGGGCTGGAGGAGGCGGTGGCGAGGCTGGGGTGATGGGGTGATGGGGGTGATGGGGTGATGGGGGTGACAGAAGGATACGGCCTGCACGGCGGCTCGCAATTCGCGCGGGCCGTTCGCGTTTGGGCTGCCCTCGCGCCCAGCGATTGAAATCGCCGCAACGACTACGCGCTGTCCGCCTTCGCGGACAAACGGCAACTGCGATCGTGAGGCTGACTGGCTATCATACTCACGCACTCACGCACTCACGCACTCACGCACTCGATGTCCCGCACCATCGCCTTCGACTACGGTGAGCGACGCATCGGCGTGGCGGTCAGCGACCCCACGCGCACCATCGCGTCGCCGCTGACCACGCTGCAGCGGCGCGCGGGAAAGCGGCCGCCGTGGGCGGAGATCGCGGCGATCGTGCAGGAGCAGGAGGCGGACGAGGTGGTCGTGGGGCTGCCGCTGGACCTGGCGGGGGAGGAAGGGGCGTGGGCGGCGGAGGTGCGCCAGTTCGGCGACGACCTGGCGCGGCGCACGGGGCTGCCGGTGCACTGGATGGACGAACGGCTCTCCTCCGTCCGCGCGGAACGGGCGGTGCGCGGAATGGGGCTGCGCAAGAGCGCGCGGGAGGAAAAGGAACGCATCGACGCGGCGGCGGCGGCGCTGATCCTGGAAGGATTCCTGGCGCTGCGGAGGAATCGGACGGAAGACCCGGGAACAGGGAATGGGGAATAGCCTGCAACGGCAGCGGATCGCCGTCCTCCTGCTCGCCACCGCCGTTCTCGGCGGGTGCGGGAGCGGTGAGGGGAACGGCGACCCGGTGCGCTTTACCGTGCCGCGCGGCGCGGGGATGTCGTCCGTGGCGGATACGCTCGCGCGACGCAACGTCATCGGCTCCACGGGGACGTTCAAGCTGTACGCGCGGCTCAAGGGCGCCTCCGCGAAGCTGCAGCCGGGGGTCTACGAGGTGCGGCCCGGCGCCTCCTACGCCCTCATCCTCCGCAAGCTCACCACCGGCGACGTGGTGAAGACGCGGCTGGTGATCCCCGAGGGCTGGGAGCTGCGCCGCATCGCGCCCCGGCTGGCGCAGGCGACGGGGCTCCCGGCGGATTCCATCCTCTCGCGGCTGATGGACCCGGCGCAGGCGCAGAAGTACTCCGTCCCGGGGCCCACGCTGGAGGGGTACCTGTATCCCGCCACCTACGTCTTTCCCCTCGGCTCGCCGCTGGACGCCATCCTGCGCGAGCTGACGGGCCAGTACAAGCGCGCCTGGACGCCGGCGATGCGGGAGCGCGCGCGGGCGCTGGGAATGGACGAGCGCGAGGTGGTGACGCTGGCCTCCATCGTGGAGAAGGAGGCCAAGGTGTGGACGGAGCGGCCCACCATCGCCGGCGTGTACCACAACCGCCTGAAGCGCGGGATGCGGCTGGAGGCGGACCCCACGGTGCAGTACGCGCTGGGCGAGCACCAGCGCCGCCTGCTGCGCCGCCACATCCAGGAGGTGGCGGACGATCCGTACAACACCTACCGCCACCGCGGCCTCCCCCCCGGCCCCATCGCCTCGCCCAGCAAGGGCGCCATCGACGCCACGCTGAACCCCGCGCAGCACGACTACCTCTTCTTCGTCGCGCGCGCCAACGGGACGCACGTGTTCACGCGCACCTTCAACGAGCACCTGCGCGAGGTGGCGCGCTACCGCGCGGAGATGCGCGCCATCCGCCAGCAGCAGCAGCCGGCGGGGCGATGAGCGAGGCGCTGGCGGAGCGGCTGCGGCTGATCGTCGTCACGGACCCGGACTGCGGGCCGGGACGCACCGTGGTGGAGGTCGTCCGGGCGGCGCTGCGCGGCGGCACGCCGGCCATCCAGCTGCGGATGAAGGACGGGCCGGGCCGCGAAATGGCGGCGCTCGCCGAGGCGCTGCTGGCGGAGACGCGCCGCGCGGGCGCGCTGCTCTTCGTCAACGACCGCGTGGACGTCGCCCTGGCGGCGGGCGCGGACGGGGCGCACGTGGGGCAGGACGACCTGCCCGTGGCCGCGGCCCGCCGGATCGTGCCCCCCGGCTTTCTGCTCGGCGTCTCCGCGGAGACGGCGGAGCTGGCGCGGCGCGCGGAGGCGGATGGGGCGGATTACGTCGGCGTGGGGCCGATCTACGCGACCGGGAGCAAGGCGGACGCGGGGGAGGCGGTCGGCGTGGGGCGGATGGCGGAGGTCGCGGCCGCGGTGCGCATCCCCGCGGTGGGGATCGGCGGGATCACCCTCGGCAACGCGCGCCCGGTGCTGGACGCGGGCGCCGCCGGCATCGCCGTGATCAGCGCCGTCATGCGCGCGGACGATCCGCAGGCCGCGGCCCGGGCGCTGCTCCTCCCTCCCCGCAGATCCCGCTGATCGGAAGTTCCGGAAACTACGTTGTCACGCAGAGCAGCGGAGCAGCAGAGGAGTGACGGCCGTTCCTCCGCTGCTCTGCTGCTCTGCGTGACAACAATCAGTTCAGTTTTCCGGGATGAACCAGGAGCCGGTACTGGTCACGCTCTCGCAAGCTCCGCCGCCGCCAGCTCCGCCACGGCGAACGCGATCTCCGGCCGATCATCGCCCTCCTCCAGCGTCCACGCGGCGGAGAGGCCGGCGTAGGCGAGCACCCACTTCAGCAGGCGCGTCCGCTCCAGCCCCGCCGCCTCCGCGACCACCTCCACCTGCCGCGCCAGGCGTCCCGGCGCCGTCGCGGTCTCCAGGTCGGGGTTGCAGAAGAGGTTCGCGAAGTCGAACCCGCGCTCGCCCACCAGCCCCTTGGGATCGATCGCCAGCCACCCCCGCGCGCCAAAGTCCAGCACGTTGCCGTGGTGCAGGTCCCCGTGCAGCACCACCACGTCGCGAGGCGCGGCCAGCAGCTCGCGTGCAGCCGCGCCGGCGCGAGCGAGGATCCCGCCGTACCGCGCGGCGGCGGGCGCCAGCGCGCGAAACCAGTGCTCCAGCGGGACCAGTTCCGGCGGCGGCCGGTCGCGGGGCGCGTGCAGCCTGGCCGCCGCCGCGCAGAGGATACGGCTGGCCTCGTCGTCGCGCCCCGTCCGCGCCATCCGCACGAGAGAGCCGCCGCCCGGGGCGCGCTCCAGCAGCAGGGCGTCGCCCTCGTGCGCCAGCACGCGCGCCGCGCCGTCGCCGTCCCACCACGCCATCAGCCGCGCGCCGGCCCGCTCCTCCGCCTCACGGGCCACCTTCAGCATCGCCGGCACGTCCCCGTGCCGCACCGGGAGCAGGCTGCTGTAAGGCGTGATGATCGGCGCGCCGTCGGGCACCAGCCCCCATCGCGCCAGGTACGCGGCGAAGATCCCCTCGTCGCTCATGATCATCGAACAAAAAGAATGGGGCCCCACACAGCGTCAGCAGCGTGAGCAGAGGAAATGATCCAGCTCTGCTCTGCTCACTCTGCTGACTGTGCGTGAGGCCGATCCGTTCGTTTCCCCGATCCGGATCCCGCCGACCTCACCAGCTCGAATCGCGGCCGTCCAGGTCGTACTTGGTGAGCATCCGGTGGATGGTCTTGCGGTCGATCCCCGCCGTGCGCGCCGCCTGCGAGATGTTGCCGTTGTGCCGGCGCAGCAGGTCGCGCAGGTATTCCTTCTCGAAGACGGCGATCGCCTGGTTCTTGGCCTCGTGGAACGGCAGGTCGGCCGAGAACACCGCGGCGGCGCGGCCGTTGGTGGGCCGCGCGGAAAGCTCCTCCGGCAGGTCCTCGGGCGTGATCTCCTGCCCCGGCAGGCACAGCGAGACGATGCGCTCCACCATGTTCTGCAGCTCGCGCACGTTCCCCGGCCAGTGGTAGTCGCTCAGCACCCGCAGCGACTCCGGGGAAAAGCGCAGGTTGCCGCGCTCGTACTCCTGCCCGTACTTGCGCAGGAAGTGCTGCGCCAGCGCCGGGATGTCCTCGCGACGCATCCGCAGCGGCGGCAGCTTGACCGGCACCACGTTCAGCCGGTACAGCAGGTCCTGGCGCAGGTTGCCGTCGCGCACCGCCTGCTCCGGGTCGCGGTTCGTCGCCGAGACCCAGCGCACGTCGATGGGAATCTCGCTTTCGCCGCCCACCCGCCGGATGCGCCGCTCCTGGATCACGCGGAGGAGCTTGGCCTGCAGGTCCATGCTCATCTCCGAGATCTCGTCCAGGAAGAAGGTGCCGCCCGACGCCACCTCCAGCAGCCCGCGCCGCTGCGTGTCCGCCCCGGTGAAGGCGCCCTTCTCGTGCCCGAACAGCTCCGACTCCAGCAGGTGGTCCGGCAGCGCCGCGCAGTTGATGGCCATGAACGACCGGCCGGAGCGCCGGCTGTTGCCGTGGATGGCGCGGGCGATGAGCTCCTTGCCCGTTCCCGACTCGCCGGAGACGAACACGCTGGCATCCGTGGGCGCCACGCGCGACACCACCGAGAACACCTTCTGGATGCTGTCGCTGGTGCCGATGATGTTCTCGAAGCTGTAGTGCTTCTTGAGCTGGTCGCGCAGCGCCGCGTTGTCGCGCACCAGCTGCACCTGCTGCGCCGCCCGGCCGATGAGGATGCGCAGCTGCGTGGCCGTGAACGGCTTGGGGATGTAGTCGTACGCCCCCGCCCGGATGGCCTCCACGCTGCTGTCCACCGTCGCGAAGCCGGTGATCATCACCACCAGCGTCTCCGGCGCCAGCTTCTTGATCTCCTTGAGCAGCGTGAGCCCGTCCATGTCCGGGAGCATCAGGTCGGTCAGCACGACGTCCGGACGGTGGCGGCGAACGTTCTCCAGCGCGTTCTTGCCGCGGCCTTCCGTGAAGACCGTGTACCCCTCGCTGGAGAGGATCTGCCCGCAGCTTTTGACCAGCAGCTCCTCGTCGTCGCAGATCAGGACGGTGATGGCCGATTCGGAAGGAGAGGTTTCGCTCATTGTCGTTGCCCCAGAAGAGCGGGCGGAAAAGGCCCCCGAGAGAACCGGCACCGGATACTTGCAGCCAGCAGTATACATCGCGAAGGGTTGTGGGGCAACCATGCCGCACCGAATTCCGTGAATCGCCATCTCTCTCCACAACACCCGAACCAATCGGGTCACCGCTGACCCACACTTGCGCACCTGGGACAGCCGACCTGGATCGTCCCAGCCGGGCGGCGGCGCCCCGCCCGGGGCTGGACCGGGACTTCGTCGCCACGGGTGCGGCGGCGGGCGGACGGTGTCAGACGCTCCGGCAGGGAAGCGTTGCAGACGCGCGTGGAAGGAACGCGCTCACCTGAAGCTGGGCATCCAGGATCCACGATGAAGAGCATAAAGAAAGGCCGGCGCGCGGCACTGGCAGCAGGGCTGGCGCTCTCCGCAGGCGCATGCGACGGTTCGCCCGCGGGGCCGGTACCGGTGAAGGGCAGTTGCGTGGCGGCGCTGGAGGGCGTCTCGGAAGTGGTGGACAGCGTGGTGAACGCGCGTGGCGTGGACGGCGGGCTGCTGCTGGTGATGCAGGGCGGCCAGGTGCTCTGCGAACGCGCCTACGGAGCGTACGAGGTCGACGAGGCGGTGCCGATCGCCTCGGCGAGCAAGTGGCTCACCGCGGTGACCCTGCTCACGCTGGTGGACGACGGGGAGTTGCTGCTGGACGCGCCGATCTCGCAGTGGCTGGACTACTTCGAAGCGGGCGAGCCCGTCACCCTGCGCCAGCTGCTGTCGCACACCTCGGGGCTGGCCGAGGGCAACTGCGCGGGCGTGCTGACCACCACGCTGCACGACTGCGCGATGCAGATCGCGCAGAGCACGCGCGCGGCGCGGCCCGGCACGCGCTTCATCTACGGGGGCGGCCCGTTCACCGTCGCGGGCGCGCTGGCGGCGACGGTGGCGGAGCAGGGGTGGTCGGTGCTCTGGCGTACGCGCGTGGAGGAGCCGCTGGGGCTCACGAGCACGCAGTGGGACAACAACCGCAACCCGCTCCTTTCCGGCGGCGCCACCTCCACCGTACAGGATTACGCAAAGGTGATGCAGATGATCGTGTCCGGTGGGCAGACGGTGCTCTCTCCCGCCGCGATCGAGCAGATGCGCCACAACAACGTGGGCGGCGTGCCGGTCCTCTTCTCGCCGCGCAACGACGCAGCGGGCTACACCCTGGGCGCGTGGATCGACGCCGCCGACGCGCAGGGCCGCGCGACGGTGCTGAGCAGCGTGGGCGCCTCGGGATTCTATCCCTGGCTGGACTTCGAGACGGACGTGGTGGGGATCGTCGTGCTCCCGCCCTCCGGCCCCGGCGACGGCTACTGGTACCCCGTCGCCCGCCGCGTCCAGGCGGAGGTACGGCAGATCCTCGGCGGGTGAGATGCATTCCCGAGGTCGCGTGCCCAGCCTGAGCGGGTAAACCGGCCGCCTGGAAGAGATCGCGGCGGGCGGCGACCGTCTCTGGCTGGCGGAAAGAAGTGCATGTGCAGGTGAGGGATGGTGTTGCCGTGCACCTCGTCGTTCATCTTCACGGCCCCGGCCGCGGCGTGGTGAGCGGCACAGCGCAACAGAAAACGGCGAGGGTACAGAGATGCAGAGCAAAGCCAGAGATACAGAGGA
>DATAAG010000261.1:0-2238 GCA_036260235.1 Longimicrobium sp. | reverse complement strand
TGATGGAGTGCTGGAGTGATGGAGTGATGGAGTGATGGAGTGATGGGTGATGGGGTGATGGGTGATGGGTGCGCCTGCGCGTCTGGCACTCACGCACTCACGCACTCAACTTGTCGCACCGCGGGGATTCGCATAGATTTTCGGCCCCCGTCCGGTGGTTTCCCCGCCGATCCGGCATCCGTTCTTTCGCCGTACCGCAAGGCTCCCGAACTTCCATGCGCATCACCGCCACCCTGCTGGGCCTGTGCCTGGCCGCACCCGCCGCCGCGCAGGCGCCGGTCATCACCGAGCAGGGCGACCCCTCCGTCCGCGCCGACACCATCTACCGGCTGGCCGTGGACCCCGCGGACTACCCGGAAGAAGAGCACGTCCTGCTGCTGGACGACGGCGTGGTGCGCCTGGAGGCGGACGGCACCGGCACGCACACCTACCGCTACGTGGCCCAGGTGCTCACCCAGGACGCGGCGGAGAACTGGGGCGAGATCAGCTTCGGGTGGGACCTGCAGCGCGAGCGCTTTCGCCTGAACTGGGTGCGGGTGATCGACGCGAAGACGGGACAGGTGATCAGCGACAGGCCCGTCCACGACCAGGAGAGCCTGGCGCCGGTGGACTTCGACGCGCCCGTGTACACCAGCCAGCAGACGCGCCGCGTCTCGCTGGGCGGCGTGGCGCCGGGGACCATCGTGGACTACAGCTACACCACCGAGACGGTGGAGCCCGTGCTGCCCGGCGACTTCTCCACCAGCTGGAGCATCCACACCGGCACCCCCACGCTGCGCTCGCGCTACGTGCTGGACCTGCCCGCCGGGTACCAGCCGCGCATCCAGGAGCACAACCTCACCTTCCGCCGCAGCGAGGTGGTGCGCAACGGGCGGCGCGTGTACACCTGGGCCACGAACGACGTCCCCAAGGTGGAGCCGGAGCCGTTCATGGCGCTGGACTCCAACCGGGTGTACATGCGCCTGGCCATCGGCGGGCGGACGGAGTGGGACGACGTCGCCCGCTGGTACACGGGGCTGGCGGAGGGGCGCTACGAGCTCACGCCGGAGATCGAGGCGCGGCTGGCGGAGGTGGTGAAGGACGCGCGCACCCTGGACGACTCGCTGCGCGCCGTGCACCGCTGGGTGGCGCAGGACTTCCGCTACGTCTCGCTCTCCCTGGGGATCGGCGGATACCAGCCGCGCACGCCGGCCGAGGTGTTCCGCACCCAGTACGGCGACTGCAAGGACAAGGCGACGCTCTTCATCGCCCTGCTGCGGCGGATGGGGGTCGCGGCGCACCCGGTGCTGCTGAGCTCGTACGGCGGCGGCGATCCGACCATGCCGTCCATCAGCGCCTTCAACCACATGATCGCGGCGGTGGAGCGGCCGGGGGGCGGGTACACCTACCTGGACCTGACGGCGGAGCTCATCCCCTGGGGCGAGATCAGCCCCGGCTACCAGGGCGGGTTCGGCCTGGTGGTGCACCCGGACGGGCGCGCGGAGCAGGTCACCTTCCCGCGCGACGAGCCCTCCGACAACCGCATGGAGTCGCTGGTGGTGGGCGAGCTGGCGGAGGACGGGACGTTCACCGGCACCTTCACCACCGCCACCACGGGCTCGCTGCAGTACGGGCTGCGCAGCGCCTTCTCGTCGCGCATCACCCCGCGCGACCGGCAGGAGATCACGCGCAACATGGCCCAGAACGTCTTCGAGGGCGCGCGCGGCGACAGCCTGGAGATCTTCGACGGCAAGGACCTGCGCGCCCAGCCGCGGACGCGCCTGTGGCTTTCCGGCGGCCGCGCGGCCACGCCGTCGGGCGGCACGCTCATCCTCACCCTGCCGTTCTCCGGCCCCTCCACGCGCGAGACCATCGCCGAGCTGGAGGCGCGCCGCGAGCCGCGCCGCTTCGACATCGACGTGGGCGAGGTGATCGGCCCGGTGGAGACCGTCACGGAGTACCGCGTGACGCTGCCGGAGGGCTACCGCGCGCGCCTGCCGCGGAACGTGAGCGCCGAGAGCACCTTCGGCCGCTACGCCGCGGAGTTCTCGCAGCAGGGGCGGGAGCTGCGGGTGGTGCGGCGCTACGCCGGCCGCCGCGGTACGGAGCCGAAGGAGCGCCTTCCCGAGCTGCTGGCGTTCCTGCGCGACATGGCGAAGGACGACGTGGTGTTCATCGTGGTGGAGCCCGCGGGGGACTGATTCACGCCGAGGGCGCGGAGAGGAAAAGAGGCCGCAGCGGGCAATCGTGCCTCGCTGC
>DATAAG010000260.1:0-6521 GCA_036260235.1 Longimicrobium sp. | reverse complement strand
AGCCACACCGCGCCCAGCGAGCCGTCCGCCGCCGGCCACAGCGAGGCGAAGCCGTGCTCGGCGGCGGTGCCGTCGCGGTGCGGCACCACGCCGGGGCTCCAGGTGGCGCCGCCGTCGGCCGACTGGGCGATGCGCACGTCGTAGGCGTACCTGCCGCGGCCGCTCTTCTGCAGCCAGTGCGCGGCCATCCGCCCGTTCGGCAGGACGGCGAGCATGGGGAAGTCCGCCCAGTTGACGAACCAGTCCCGCCCCTGCGCGATGGTGCGCGGCGCGGACCATCCATCCCCCTCCAGCACCGCGAAGCGCAGCGCGTGCGCGGAATCCGCCGCGGGCTCGATCCACGACAGGTAGACGCGCCCGTCCGGCCCCACCGCCAGGTTCGGCTCGCCGCTCCCCGGCGCGGCGGGGGAGGTCATCACCGTCACGGCCATTCCGGAGCCGTCCTCCGCCGCCTCGCCGCGCCCGCAGCCGGCCAGGGGGAGGACGAGGGCCAGGGCGAGCGCCCGGCGCAGCGTGTTCGTGTTCATGCGGATCATCCGGTCGGTGTGTCCACGGTCAGGTCGAATCCCCGGTAGGCGCGGGCCAGGAGCAGCGTGACGCCCCAGCAGGCGGCGACGATCACGATCACCGCGCCGGCCCCCGCGCCCGGCGTGCCGGCGAGCCATCCGCCCGCCACCGCCGTCACCCCCGCGGCGGCGGCCACCACGCCCAGCACGCACAGCTTGAAGAACATCTTGATGAGCTGCTTGCCCAGGAAGCTGCTCTGGTTCTCCCCGTCCCCCTGCACTCTGGTGGGAAAGAGGAGAAAGATCCAGTTCTCCAGCGTCACCGACAGCCAGGCGACGGGGAGGGCGATGGCCGCCGCGAGCGCCGCCATCCGCGGCGCCACCCGCCAGTCCATCACCGCCGCCGACCCCGCCAGCAGCAGCAGGCCGGCGATGCCGATCAGCGCCGCCGCCAGGAACACCTCGCCCACGGCGACGGCGCCGGGACGCAGCGGGAGAGAGCGGAGGTACGCCAGCCGCTCCACGTCCCGGCGAAAGTCGATCGAGAAGCCCCCGCTGGCCAGCATGGCGAAGACGACCACCAGGATCACCAGCGAGGTGCCCAGCGGGCCGCCGTCCTCGCCCGGCGGGCCCATCCAGCTCGGGAGGGCGATCACGTAGACGAACGCCATCACCGCCGGCAGCGCCAGCGACCAGAGCGTGCGCAGCCCGCGTCCCAGCTCGTACGCCTGCCGCCGCGCCACGGGCGCCGCGGAGCCCAGGAAGGCGAAGGCGGGAACGCGCAGCCGCCGGTTCTTCGGCGTGCCGGCGCCGATGCCGCCGCGGCCGCCCCGGATGCGCCGCATCCGCTCGAACCGCCGCGCGCTGGAGACCAGCGACCGCTCGCGGAAGTCCACGTCCATCCACAGCGCCCCGCCCGCCGCGGCCGCCACCATCGCCGCGCAGACCCCCGTCCACGCCACCGCCGCCGCCGTCGTCTGCGCCGCGAACAGCTCGCCGAAGGGGCGCACCGGCAGCGTCGCCGCGCGCATCAGCGGCGAGTCGAACGCATCCCCCACCGCCGCGCCGAAGCCCACCGCCTGCGCGTCGCGGTAGAGGGAGAACCCCAGCGCGCCGCCCGCGATCCACAGCAGCGGCCGGACCGCCCTTCCCGCCGCCGCGGGGAGCAGGTCGCCGATCCGCAGCCGCAGCAGGGCCGCCAGCTGCGTGACGGTGTAGAGAAAGAGCGTCGCCAGCACCACCGCCGGGATGGCCGCCGCCGGATGGTAGGCCATCCGCATGGTCAGCAGCGCGAACCAGAGCCCGGAGAGCACCTGCACCCAGCCGCGGCTCAGCAGCTGGTACACCATCAGCTCGCGGCGGCTCACCGGCGCGGCGAACAGGAACTGCACCTCCTGCGGCCAGAAGAAGGGTGCGTCCGCCGCCAGCAGCGCGGGCACCAGCAGCAGGAGGAACCAGAAGCAGAAGCCCTGCACCGTGGCGTCGTGCGGGGGCGGCGCGTCGCCCTCCACCAGCAGCACCATCAGCTGGCTCCCCAGCAGCACCAGGAAGAAGACGGTGCCCACCATGGTGCTGACGAAGCCGCGGAAGGTGCGCATCCGCCGCCGTGCCCGCCGCCAGACGCCGCGCACCCCGGCGCCCAGCAGGTACCGCAGCCCGGGGTTCACGCCGCCGGCTCCGCCGCGGGGGCGCGCCCCTCCGTCACGTGGAAGAAGATGTCCTCCAGCGTGGCGCCGGCGCCCACCTCCTCCGCGTAGCGCGCGCGGAGCTCGTCGCGGGTGCCGTGAAAGAGCAGCCGCCCCTGCCGCACGATCAGGAAGCTGGTGCACAGCCCCTCGATCTGCCCCAGCAGGTGCGAGCTGAGCATCACCGCCGCGCCGCCGGCCGCGCGGCGGCGCAGGGCGTCGTACAGGGTGCGGATGCCGCGCGGGTCCAGCCCGGTGAGCGGCTCGTCCAGCAGCAGCGCCTGGGGGTCGTGCACCAGCGCGCACGCCACCGCCACCTTCTGCTTCATCCCCTTCGACAGCTCGTCCGCCAGGCTGTCGCGCCGGTCCGCCAGCTCCAGCTCCGCCAGCAGCCGCTCCGCCGGCCCCTGCCAGTCGCGGACGCCGTAGACGCGGGCGGTGAAGTCCAGGTGCTCCCACACCGTCATCGTCCCGAAGAGCTGCGGCTCGTCGGGGATGAGGGCCAGGCGGCGCCTGGCCTCGATCGGCTGGCGCTCCACGTCGAACCCCGCGATGGCCACGGAGCCGCCGGTGGGGGGATGGATGCCGGCGATGGCGCGCAGCGTGGTCGTCTTTCCCGCGCCGTTGGGCCCCACCAGCCCCAGGATCTCCCCGCCGCGGACGGTGAAGCTGAGCCCGTCGACGGCGACGCGCCCCTCGTAGCGCTTGGTGAGCTGCCGGACCTCGATCATGCGGTTGGCGGATCAGTCACCGTTCACCCGGTCACCCTGTCACCCTGTCACCCGGTCACGGCGCCGCCGCCGGCCGTCCGCCCGGCGCCCACTCCGGGCGCGGGCCGTCGGCCAGGGCGCGCGTGGCGTTCACCGCCGCCTGCACCACCCGCGTCAGGTGAGCGAAGTCGATGCGCTCCACCTCGTCGCTGGGCCGGTGGTAGTCCGTGTGCAGCCCGAACGACGAGAACGCGTGCGCCGGCACCCCCAGCCGCGCGAAGGGCGTGTTGTCGCTGCGCTCGAAGAAGTTCTGCGCCGGCCGCGGGTCGGGCACGACCGGCACGCCGGCGCGGGCCAGGATCTGCCCCACGCTGGAGCGGTCGTACCCGGTGAGCCACGCCCGCCCCGGCCCGCCCGCCAGCGAGTCCGGCCGGCCGATCATCTCGATGAACAGCCCCGCGACGGTGCTGTCGATGGGCACGGCGGGGTGCTGCAGGTACCAGCGCGTCCCCAGCATCCCCACCTCCTCGCCCGTCGCCAGGAAGAGGACGACGGTGCGCCGCGGGGCGGGGCCGCGGGCCAGCGCCCGCGCGATCTCCAGCACGGCCACGCTGCCGCTGGCGTCGTCGTCCGCGCCGTTGTAGATGCTGTCCCCGTCCACCGCGCGGCCGATCCCCACGTGGTCGTAGTGCGCGCCGACGATGACCGCCTCGTGGCGCAGCACGGGGTCGCTGCCGGGGATCATCCCGATGACGTTGAACGATTCCCGCCGGTGGCCGGCCGGCAGCTCCGCCAGGGCGTCCAGCGAGGGCATCAGCCGCAGGCGCCCGCCCACGGGGTCCGCCGCGATGGGAACGACCTGCAGGAAGCCCATGTCGCCGGCGGGCTGCACCCCCAGCTCATCCAGCCGGCGGGCCAGGTACCTCGCCGCGCGGATGCCGCCGGGCGTTCCCGTGCCGCGCCCCTCCATGCTGTCCGCGGCCAGCGCCTGCAGCTGCTCGCGCACGTCCTGCTCGCGCACCTCCGTCGCGCGCTGCGGCGCGGCGGCCAGCGGCGGGGCGGGCGCGGGAGCGGAGGCGGGCGTGCACGCCGCCAGCGCCAGCGCGGCGGCAAGCACGGGCAGGGCAAGGGGATGCGGACGATGGTGGACGCGCATGGGCCGGGACGGTGAGCGACGGACGCGGACGGGGGATGCGGATGAATATGCCCGGATGGGGGTTCGCCTGGCAACGCCGGGGCCCCTCCCCCCGGCCCCCTCCCCGCACAAACTGCGTGCGGAGAGGGGGAGGTCGATCGTGCGTGGCGTGAAGCTGAAACCCGGGGCCGATGCATCCCGTACCGCGTGCAACGGTGCGAAACCGGCAGACTACACTCTACTCTCGACGGAGACCCTGGGATGATCACGCTTGCCCTTGCCATAGCAGCTTCGGTGTTCGGATACGTGCAGACGCGCGGCTTCGTGCGGCGCCGGCTGATGTACGTGGATGCGGTGCACAGCGGCGGGGCGCCGCTGCTCGCCGGCGTGGCGGCCGCGGCGGTCGCGATGCCGGTGGTGGGCATCCTGCCGCTGGTGGGCGGCGGGACGGCGCTGCTCTTCGGTGCCGGCGTTGGCGCCGGCGTCCGCGCGGGCGCCCGCGACACGCGCCGCCGCCGGATCACGGCGTAAGCGCACGGCGGGCTTCTCGCTGCGTGCGCGGGGACCCTCTCCCCCGCCTGGCCTTACGCTCGTTCCTCGCGACGGCGGGCGACCCCTCCCCCAACCCCGGGGAGGGGTTGTTCGTTGGGCACAGAGTGCCTCAGGTGCCCCGGTACGAGCCGCGGGCGCCGCCCCCGGCCCTCCCCCACAAGCTGCGTAGGGGAAGGAGAACGGCTCGTGGACCTGCCGAAGCGCGATCGAGCTCTCCCCCTCTCCCGCGCAGCGGGGGAGGGGCCCCCGCGGGCGCAGTTCGATGCCCGCCGTCGTGCCTGCTGCCGTTCTCCCCTCTCCGCACGCAGTTTGTGCGGGGAGGGGCCGGGGGAGGGGCCCCAGCGCAGCGGCCCCCGGAGAAGCCATCCTCCGGGGGCCGCGCTGTCCTCCATCGACCGGCCGCACCGGTTACGGCGTGTGCGTGCGGGTGACGCTGACGGTGTGGTTGCAGAAGGTGCCGTTCAGCGTGTAGGTACGGGTCGCGTGGGTGAAGGTGGCCGTGAGGTCCACCGTGCACGAGCCGCTCTGTCCCGCGGAGCGCGTCCAGGTGAAGCTGCCCCTGTGCGTGGTGGTGCGCGTGCCGGGCTGGCCGTTGGTCCACGACTGGCTGGCCGTCACCGCCACGCTGGGCGTGGTGCTGATGCTGATGGTGCCGCCGCCGCGCCGCGCCCGCATGGTGCACGCGGCGTCCGTGCGGGTGGCGTTCAGCTGCATGCTGCCGGTGCGCGTGGCCGGGTCGTGCGTGACGGTGCGCGTTCCCGCGAAGGTGCTGGTGCCGCCCGCCGGGCACTGCCGCGTGCGGGTGAGCTCGGTGGTCGTGGTGGCGTTCACCGCGCCCTCCGCCGGTGACATGGAGAACACCGGGCCGAAGCCGTCCATCACCGCCGCGCCCACCTCGTCCCACAGCGCGGCGGCGTTCTCCGCCTCCAGCGAGTCCATCGCGGCGTCGTCGCCGCCAGTGGGGGAGCCGTCGCACGCGGCGAGCGTCAGGGCCGCCAGGGCGGCGGCGGAAAGCATGGACTTGCGCAGCATCGCGTCCTCTCCGGCTGGAGTTTTCGGTGGGTCCAGGACACGTCCGCCGTGCCCCGTGCGACAGAGGATACAACGAACCGGCGGAATCCGTTGGCGAAGCCGCAACGAAACTCTGGCGGGAGCCATGGCGCACGACAATCTTGGGTCCCGGTCCGGCGCCCGCAGCGGTGCGACTTCCCGCTTACCTGAACGCCAGGCAGACACCATGCGCACTCCTTGCCTTGCCGCCGCATTCTCGCTCCTCCTCGCCGCCTGCGCCACCCCGCCGTCCCCTCCGCCCGCGCCCGGTCCGGGCTCGCCCGATGCCGGCGCGCGGCCTCCCCGGGACGTGCGCATCGATACCGATGCGTGGACCCAGGCCATGACGAGCGAGAGCGGGCAGGAGATCCACGTCCGCAACAACTCCAACGTGCCGATCATCGTCACGGAGGTGACGCTGTCCGGCTGCATGAACATCGTGGAGCCGTGCGGGTCGCACTTTCCGCGCGTGCGGATCGAGGTCGGCGATGCCCGGCGGGTGATGCGCATTCGCTACGGCGGCAGCGGCGTGGACTCGCGCTTCCAGTACCGCTACCGCGTGGAGGCGGTCGATCCCCAGCGGAACCGGTAGGGGCCCTCCCCCGGCCTCGCCGAGGCTCGTCCACCCCCTCCCGCAAACTGCGCGGGAGGGGGTGTAGGCTTCCAGGAGTATGTTCAAGAATCCTGGCTCCTCATCGGAGCGCCCTTGTTTTCCTGAGGGAGCGCACACCCGGAGCCGCAAGCTACACGGCCGTTTGCGCGGTAGCAGCGGGTTCGGAGCGGCGCCTCCCTCAGAGGGTGTTGCCAAACCGCACCCGAGCCTTGTCTTCCTGAGGGAGGCGCCGCGCCTGCCCTGGCGTTCACACCGCACTCTGGCGCCGAC
>DATAAG010000259.1:0-17538 GCA_036260235.1 Longimicrobium sp. | reverse complement strand
GAAGCTGATGGACGTCGAGCCCAGCACCGACGAGCGCTCCTCCCCGGACACGTTGTCGCGCATCCAGTGCAGCAGGATGGCGGTGCTGGCGTGGCGGATCATCACCCCCTTGGGGCGGCCGGTGGAGCCGGAGGTGAAGATGACGTGCGACAGGTTCTCGCCCGTGACGCCGCTCTCCGGCGCCGCCGATGACTCCGCGGAGATGCGCGCGCGCAGCGTGTCGATGCACAGCGCCTCCGCCCCCTCCGGAAGGCGGTCCGCCAGGTCCGCCGTGGCCAGGACGACGCGCACGCCCGCGTCCCGGACCATGTGGCCCAGGCGCTCGCGGGGATACGCCGGGTCCAGCGGCACGTACGCGCCGCCCGCCTTGAGCACGGCGAGCAGCGCGACGATCATCTCCGGCGTGCGCTCCAGGCACACGCCCACGCGGTGCTCCGGGGCCACACCCACCCCGCGCAGGTGGTTGGCCAGCCGGTTGGCGCGCACGTCCAGCTCCGCGTACGACGTCGTCTCGCCATGGAAGACGAGGGCGGCGGTGTCCGGCGTGCGGGCCGCCTGCTCCGCGAACAGCCGGTGGACCAGGTGGTCGGCGGGATAGCCCGCGTCCGTCGCGTTCCACGCCGCCAGCAGGTCGCGCTCGGCGGGGGTCTGCATCGGCAGGCGCGAGAGGCGCGTGTCCGGGGCCGCGGCGATCCCGCGCAGCAGCACGCCGAAGTGCTCCGCCATCCGCTCGATGGTCGGCGCGTCGAAGAGGTCCGTGGCGTACTCCAGCCGCCCGGCCAGGCCGTCCTCCGCCCGCTCCAGCCCCAGCGTCAGGTCGAACATCGACGTCCCCGCGTCCACCTCCAGCGGCGCCAGGCGCAGCCCGGGAAGGTCGAAGGCGCGCGGCGGGGCCTCGTCCAGCAGGAACATCACCTGGAAGAGCTGGCCGCGGCCCAGGCTGCGCTCCGTGCGCAGCTCCTCCACCAGCCGCTCGAAGGGCAGCTCCTCGTGCGCGTACGCGCCCACCGCCGTGTCGCGCACGCGGGCCAGCGCCTCGCGGAACGTGGGGTCGCCGGACAGGTCCGTCCGCAGCGCCAGCGTGTTGGCGAAGAAGCCCACCAGCCCCTCCGTCTCGGCGCGCCCGCGGTTGGCCACCGGCGTGCCGACGACGAGGTCTGCCTGGCCGCTGTAGCGCGCCAGCAGCGCCTTGAACGCCGCCAGCAGCACCATGAACAGCGTGGCGCCCTCTTCGCGCGCGATCTCGCGCAGCGCGCCGGCGAGCTCCCGGGAAAGGCGGAAGCGGTGCGTGCGCCCGGCGTGCGACTGCGCGGCGGGACGGGGATGATCCGTGGGGATCTGCAGCGCCGCGGGGGCGTTCGCCAGCCGGCCGGTCCAGTACGCCAGCTGCTCGGCCAGGACGGCGCCCTGCAGCCGCTCGCGCTGCCAGGCGGCGTAGTCCGGGTACTGGATGGGGAGCGGGGACAGCTCCGCCTCGCCCCCCGTGGAGAAGGCGGTGTAGAGCGACGAGATCTCGCGTACGATGACGCCGCGCGACCAGCCGTCGCTGATCACGTGGTGCATCACCATCAGCAGCACGTGCCGCTCGGGGGCGATTCGCAGCAGCCGCGCGCGCAGCAGCGGCCCGGCCTCCAGGTCGAACGGCCGGGCCTGCTCGGCGCGGGCACGGCGCCCGACCTCCGCCTCCTCGTCCGCCGGGCCGATGCCGCCCAGGTCGTCCACGTCCAGCGGAACGCGCATCCCCTGCACCACGCGCTGCGCCGGCTCGCCGTCGGCGGAGACGAAGACCGTGCGCAGCGCCTCGTGCCGCTGCACCACCGCGTCCAGGGCGCGGCCCAGGGCGTCGGCGTCCAGCGCGCCGTCCAGCCGCGTGGCCGCGACCATGTTGTACGCCACGTTCGCGGCGTCCAGCTGCTGCACGAACCACAGCCGCCGCTGCGCGAACGACAGCGGCACGGGACCGGTGGCGGCGCGGCGCGGAATGGGGGCGTGGGGCGCGCCCGCGGGCTGCCGGCCGCGGGTGCGCCGCATCAGTTCCGCGAGCTGTTCGGGCGACAGCCGGGCGAGCCGTTCGGCGAGCTGGTCCATCGTCGTTCTTCTGTATCTTCGGAGAGATCAGAACTCGCGCGGGGCCGGCGGAATCAACGCAACGCATCGGCTCGCGGCTCGCGGCTCGCGAGACGACCAGCGGACGCGGGTCAGCCGTTCGGCGCGGCGGCATCCATTTCCGCCAGCAGCGCCAGCAGCTCGTCTTCGGGCTGCGCCAGCAGCTGCGCGTGGGCGATGCGCCGCGACAGGGCCTCGATGGTCGTGGCCTGGAAGAGCGTGTGCAGGGGCAGGCTCACCCCGAACGCCCGCTGCACCCGCGCCGCCACCTGCACGCCCAGCAGCGAGTGCCCGCCCAGCGCGAAGAAGTCGTCGTGCACCCCCACCCGCTCCACGCCCAGCACCTCGGCCCAGATCCCCGCCAGCGCCTGCTCCACCTCGCTGCGCGGGGCTACGTACGCCGTCCCCGTCCGTCCCCGCTCGGGCGCGGGCAGCGCCTTGCGGTCGATCTTGCCGCTGGGCGAAAGCGGCAGCGCCGGCAGCGCCACCCAGGCCATGGGCACCATGTACTCCGGCAGCCGCTCGCGGACGAAGGTCCGCAGCTCGTCCGCCGGGGGATCCTGCGCCCCCGCTGCGGCCACGGTGTACGCCACCAGCCGCGCCTCCCCGGGCGTGTCCTCGCGGGCCACGACGACGCAGGCGCCCACCGCGGGATGGGCGGCGAGGACGGACTCGACCTCGCCCGGCTCGATGCGGAAGCCGCGCACCTTGACCTGGTGGTCCATGCGGCCCAGGTACTCGGCCACGCCGCCCGGCCGCCAGCGCGCCAGGTCGCCCGTGCGGTAGAGCCGCGCCCCCGGTTCGGCCGAGAAGGGGTCGGGGACGAAGGCCTGCGCGGTGAGCGCGGGGCGGCCCAGGTAGCCGCGCCCTACCTGCACCCCGCCGATGCACAGCTCGCCGGGGACGCCCACGGGGGCGGGGCGGCCGGCGCGATCCAGCACGTAGATGCGCGTGTTGGCCACCGGCAGCCCGATGGGGACGGGGCGCCCGCCGTCCGCGGGGCCGCAGCGCCAGTGCGTCACGTCCACGGCGGCCTCGGTGGGGCCGTACAGGTTGTGCAGCTCCGCCCGCGGCAGCGCGCGGAAGAAGGCCGCGGCGACCTCCGCCGGCAGCGCCTCGCCCGAGCTCATCACCCGGCGCACGGAGCCGCAGCGGGCCGCGTCCCCGTGCTCCAGGAAGGCGCGCAGCATGGAGGGGACGAAATGCAGCGTCGTCACCCCCTCGCGCCCGATGACCGCCGAGAGGTACGCGGGGTCCTTGTGCCCCTCCGGCCGGGCCATCACCAGCCGCGCGCCCGCCATCAGGGGCCAGAAGATCTCCCAGACGGAGACGTCGAAGCTGAACGGCGTCTTCTGCAGCACCACGTCCGCCGCGCCCAGCTCGTACTCCGCCTGCATCCACAGCAGCCGGTTCACGACGCCGCGGTGCGCGTTCATCGCCCCCTTGGGCCGGCCGGTGGAGCCGGAGGTGTAGATGACGTACGCCAACCCGTCTGCGGACACCTCCACCGGCGGCGCGCTCTCCGGCTCGCGCTCGATGCGGGGCCAGTCCGCGTCCACGCGGACGACGTGCGCCGCGTGCTCCGGCAGCGCGTCCGCCAGCCGCGCCTGCGTCAGCAGCACCGGGACGGCCGAGTCCGCCAGCATCCAGGCGATGCGCTCCGCGGGGTAGCCCGGATCCACGGGCACGTACGCCCCGCCCGCCTTCAGCACGCCCAGCAGGCAGACCACCATCTCCACCGACCGCTCCAGGCACACGCCCACGCGGGACTCGCGCGCCACGCCCAGGCGGCGCAGCCGGTGCGCCAGCCGGTGGGCGCGGCGGTCCAGTTCCGCGTAGGTGACGCGCTCGTTCTCGAAGACGACGGCGATCGCGTCCGGCGTCCGCGCCGCCTGCGCCTCCACCAGCCGGTGCAGGGGGAGATGGGCATCCGCGTAGCGCACGTCCGTGGCGTTGAAGCCGGCAATCACCTGCCGCGCCTCGTCCGCGGGAAGCAGGTCCAGCCGCGACAGGGGCGTCTCCGGTGCGGCGGAGGCGGCGTCCAGCAGGCGCGCCAGCTGGGCGGCCATCCGCCGGATGGTCGCCGCGCCGAACAGGTCCGCGTCGTAGCGCAGGCTCCCGGCGAAGACGCCGTTCACCTCGCCCATGGCCAGCGCCAGGTCGAACTGCGCGGCCCCGGTCTCTACGGCCACCGACTCCAGCGCCAGCGGGCCCCGCGCCTCCGCCACGCCCGCGATCCCCAGCGCGCAGGCCGTGGCCGGCGCCAGCCGGTCCGCCTGGTGCAACACGAACAGCGCCTGCACCAGCGGGGTGCGGCCGGGGTCTCGCTCCGGCTGCAGCTGCTCCACCAGCCGCTGGAACGGGTACGCCTGCGTCCCCAGCGCGGCCAGCGCCTCGGCGCGGGTGCGGGCCAGCAGCGCGCGAAACGACGGATCGCCGTCCAGCCGCGCGCGCAGCACCACGGGGTTCACCAGGTATCCGACGGTGTCCGCGAAGGCGGGCCGCGTCCGCCCCCCGGCCGGCGAGCCCACCAGGAAGTCGTCCTGCCCGGACCACCGGTGCAGCAGCACCTGGAAGGCGGCCAGCAGGAGGACGAACGGCGTCACGCCCTCCCCCCGCGCCAGGGCGCGTAGCCGCGAGGAAAGCTCCGCGTCCAGCGCGAACGCGTGCGCGCCCCCCCGCTCCCCGCGCACGGCGGGCCGGAGCCGGTCGGTGGGCAGCGCGAGGACCGTGGGCGCGCCGGACAGGCGCTCCACGACGCGCGCCCGCAGCCGCTCGCCCTCCGGCCCGGCCAGCAGCTCCGCCTGCCAGCGGACGAACGCGGGATACTGCCCGGCGCCGCCCTCCAGCCCGGCCCCGCCCTCCAGCCGCGCCACCACCGCGCGGAACAGCTCGTCGAAGACGATCTCCAGCGAGCGGAAGTCCAGCACGGCGTGATGCGCGGCCAGCAGCAGGACGTGGTCTTCCGCCCCGCGGCGGTACAGCTGGGCGCGCACCGGCGGCCCGTCCGCGAAGCGGAAGGGGCGGCGCGCCTCGTGGTCCAGCCGCGCCCGGAGCGCCGCGTCCGTCCATCCGCAGGCGTCTACCCGCCGCAGCACCGCCTCCACCCGCGGCAGGACGCGCTGCACGGGCTCGTCCTCGTGCAGCACCGTGCGCAGGGCCGCGTGGCGCGCCGTCACCTGGCCCAGCGCCGCCTGCGCCGCGTCCGGGTCCAGCGGCCCGCGCACCTGCACCGCCACGGCCAGGTTGTACGCCGCGCCCTCCGGCGCCATGCGGTGCAGGAACCACAGCGCCCGCTGCCCGGCAGCCAGCGCGAACGGCTCCCGCTCCCCCGCCGTGCCGTTCGCCGTCTCCGTCCGCGCGCGGGTGCCGAACGACGCCAGCTCCGCCGCCAGCTCCCCCAGCGGCCGGGGCTCCAGCAGCGTCACGGGGTCGATGGGCACGCCGGTCTTCTCCTCCACGCGCGCCGCCAGCCGGGCCGCGCCCACGGAGTCCAGCCCCAGCGCGGGAAGGGAGAGGTCCAGGCGCACCCGGTCCGCCGGAACGTGCAGCACCCCGGCCGCCGCCTCGCGCAGGAACGTGGCGCACGGCGGCGCGGGCGCATCGATGGGCGCCGCCGCCGCCACGGGCTCCGCCCTCACGCGGCTGCCGGCGACGGAGAGCGAGCCTTCCCGGTAGGCGCGGCGCGCAGCCTGGCGCTGCACCTTGCCGCTGCTGGTCTTCGGCAGCGTCAGGGGACTGATGAGCACCACGTCGTGCACCGCGGCCTCGTGCGCCGCTGCCACCGCCTCGCGCACCCGCAGGGCGACCTCGGCGGCGTCCAGCGAGGCAAGCGCCGTCCGGCGCACCTCGTGAACGACGACGAGACGCTCCTCCCCGTCCGCGTCGATGGAGAACGCCGCGCCGCCGCCGTGCTGCAGCGCGGGATGCGCCGCGCCGGCGGTGGCCTCGATGTCCTGCGGATACAGGTTGCGGCCGCGCAGGATGATCAGGTCCTTGGCGCGCCCGGTGACGAACAGCTCGCCGCCATCCACGAAGCCCAGGTCGCCCGTGCGCAGGAACGGCCCGTCGCCGATCTCCAGGAACGCACCGAACGAGCCCGCCGTGGCGTCCGGCCGGTTCCAGTATCCCGCCGCGACGTGCGGTCCCGAACACCAGATCTCGCCCACCTCGCCCGGCGCGCAGCGGATGGCGGTGCCGGGGCGGACGATCTCCACCCGCCCCTCCAGCCAGGGGAAGCCGCATCCTACGTGGCTCGCCGCGCCTTCGTCCTCCGCGGAGGCGGGTACGGCGCGGTCGCGCTCCAGCTCGTCCGCGCGGAACGCGCGGACCACGGGCGCCGCCTCCGGTCGCCCGCCGGTGACGAAGAGCGTGGCCTCTGCCAGCCCGTAGCAGGGGTAGAAGGCGTCGCGCCGGAAGCCGCACTCCGCGAACGCCGCCGCGAAGCGGTCCAGCGTGGCCGCGCGCACCGGCTCCGCGCCGCAGAACGCCACCCGCCACGCGCGCAGGTCCAGCGCCGCCTTTTCCTCCGCCGCCACGCGCTCCACGCACAGGTCGTAGGCGAAGTTGGGCCCGCCGCTGGTCTCGGCGCCGTAGCGCGACACGGCCTCCAGCCAGCGCGCGGGGCGCTGCAGGAATGCCGCGGGCGACATCAGCACGCAGGTGCCCCCCATGTACAGCGGGTGCAGCAGGTTGCCGATGAGCCCCATGTCGTGGTACACGGGGAGCCACCCGGCCACGACCAGCCCCTCGCGATGCCCGAAGGCGTCGCGGAGCATCCGCTGGTTGGCCATCAGGTTGCCGTGCGTCACCCGCACGCCCTTGGGCGTGGAGGTCGATCCGGACGTGTACTGCAGGAACGCCACGTCCCCCGGCGCCGGCTCCGGCCCGTCCCAGGCGACGGAATCCGCCCCCGCCTCGCCGACGGCGATCCAGCGCAGCGCCGCCAGCCGGGGCGCGGCACCAGCGTGCTGCGCCAGCCCGGCGATCACCTCGTCCGTGGCCAGCACGGCGCGGGCGTCCGCGTCGGCCAGGATGGCCTGCAGGCGGTCCAGGTTGCGGTTGGAACGGGGGGGATAGACGGGGACGGCGATCACCCCGGCGTACAGGCAGCCGAACCAGGCCACCACGAACGCCAGGCCGGGCGGGAACAGGAGGAGCGCCCGCTCCCCTCGCAGTCCGCCCTCCGCCAGCAGGGCGGCGACGCGGCACGCCTCACGGTGAAGCCGCCCGTAGGTGAGCGACCCGTCCTCGTCTTCGCCGTCCACAAGGAACACGCACGCGGCGCGGTCCGGGTGCCGGACAGCGCGCTCCGGCAGCAGCCCGGCCAGGGTGGCCGGCGCCGTCATCCGTTCGCCCCGGGACGGCGGGACGCGAGCGGACCGCGGGCGCGCGCACCCCGGCAGTGGCTGCCCGTGGAAGGCACCGTGGGCGGCGTCCAGTTCCGGCCGCTCACGGTTGGTGTGCGCCAGCCCCTCGATCCCCGGCGCGAAGCCGATCGGGGGAATGCCGTGCGTGCCGCAGTTGTGATGGCAGGAACCTGCAGGCGTCGGGGTGTGGCGGAAGCGCGCGGGGTCATGTGCAGGACTTCGGGGCAGCGGGGGCAGGGCCGGTGAAACCCGCCGGGCCGGATCGTGCGTTGCACGACGGGGCGCGGGGCTCCTGCAGTGTTTATCCTCTGGCGGGTGCTGGGTGTGCCGGTCCGATCCGAAAGGCGAGGAATTGACGGAAGATGGGATGAAATTCGGCCCAATCGGTTCCGCGCCCCGGGGCCGCGTACAGCGCCTGCGTGGCCGCGCGCCCCCAGCGCCCGTCCCGCGTCAGGTGCCGGTGGTGCAAGCACTTGCACTCTTTCCAGAGCCGAAGCGCCGACCCGGCTATGAAGCGGAGGCCTGGCCCATCAGTCAATCAGGACAGGTCGATGCGGCGCGAAACATTCGCGCCTTTCGTGATGTGCAGGCTACGATAATCGCAGCGTTAAATGTCGGCAAGGATTATGTTAGGCACGCCCTTTCAAGACCGGGCTGCTTGCGAAGACCCGACCGGCGGCGTTTGTGGCGTTCGACGTACTGGCGATCGGGGCCGTGACCCTCCTCGAACGGACGCTGGACGAGCGCAGGCCGGTGCTGGAGGCGGTCCTCTCCACTCCGCCCGACCGGTGCCCCGGCCTGCAGGCCAAGGACGGCCGCCCAGCCATACGCGTTGATGTAATCCGGATGGTCGTCAGCCTGCTCCGAGGGGCCGGCTGGCTGCTACGGGAGCGAAATGGACAGACAGAAATCGGCAGCCAGTGCGCTTGTTGGCGTATTCGGCGCGTTACGTACGCGTCACAGGGATGAGGCGTTCGATTATACACGGATGTCCTTCACCGCCCGGCGCGGAAGCGCCAGGTGAGCGCGACGGCAAAGACGGCATAGTTCAGGGCCTGCACCAGCCACACCGCGTGCGGCCCCAACCCAGGTGCACGCCCGTGAGCCAGGCGGCCGGGATCAGGAAGATCCACCCGCTCACCACGGCAGCCTACCTGCGGTAGCGGGTGTCGCCGCCGCCCCGCAGGGCGTCGGCCACCACCATCCAGGCTGCATCCGTCCTCCCTAAAGGGAAGTCGGCCGGCTGTCCCCCGCGCACGCCACCGGGACCTGGCGCCATGTCTCGGTGGCGCCGGAACCGCCGCGCCATTCCAGAAACGCTCTCCGTCCGCACCGCCACGGGGTTGCTGAAGGGGGCGTGCATGGCCCATGGCGGCGGTGGAAGCGGCAGGCGGGGTACCGGCGTGGACACCGATCCCCGCCGGCGAGCCATTGCGTTTCGCCGCTGGGTTCGCGCAGGGCGCCTTCGCCGGCCGTGAATGCGTGGCCGTGCTCGCGTGGGGGCGATCCCGGGCGGAGCCGCCCCCACGCGGTCCATCTGCCGATCCGTACCTCCGCCTTCGCCGTCCGCACTCCCGCACTCCTCACGCGTACGCCCGCGCCTGCAGGTGGAAGAGCTCGGAGTACAGCCCGCCGCGCACGATCAGCTCGTCGTGGCTGCCCAGGTCCGTCACCCCGCCGCCGTCGATCACCAGGATCAGGTCGGCGGAGCGGACGGTGCTGAACCGGTGCGACACCAGCACCGTCACCGCGCCGCGCGCCGCGCCTTTGCGCGCCTCCGCGGCGTAGCGCTCGAACAGCGCGTGCTCGGCCAGGGCGTCAAGGCTGGCGGTGGGCTCGTCGAAGAAGACGACGAGCGGGTCCCGGCGCATCAGCGCGCGGCCCAGCGCCAGCTTCTGCCACTGTCCGGTGGAAAGGTCCACCCCGCCCGCCCACCGCGCGCCGAGCTGCGTCTGCGCGCCGGCGGGGAGGGCGGCCAGGACGTCGGCGGCGCCCGCGCGCTCCAGCGCGTCCTCCATCGCCCCGGCCTCTCCCGCGCGCGGAAGGTCGCCCGCGCCCACCGCCTCGCCCGCCGTGAACTCCAGGCGCGCGAAGTCCTGGAAGGCGGCGGAAAGGCGCCGGCGCCACGCCTCCACGTCCATCTGCGCCAGCTCCCTCCCGTCCACCAGGATGCGCCCCTCGGTGGGCTCGTACATCCGGCAGAGCAGCTTGACCAGCGTGGTCTTGCCCGCCCCGTTCTCACCCACCAGCGCCACCACGGCGCCCGCGGGGATGCGGAACGAGACGTCGCGCAGCGCCCAGCGGTCCGTGCCGGGATAGCGGAAGGAGACCCGGTCGAAGACGATCCCCTCCTCCAGCCGCTCCGGTGCGGGCGCGCGCCCCGGGCGGGCGTCGCGCTCGCGGCGCGCGTAATCCTCGAGCCAGAGCAGGCGCCCGGCCGCGCGCAGCGTCTCGCCCAGCCCGGCCACCGTGCGCACCGGCTCGACGACACTGGCGATGAGCTGCTGGCCCAGGTAGAGCGTCATCACCACCTGGCCGGGGGTGGCCAGGCCGTTGGCGGCCCGCCACAGCATCAGCATCACCGCCCCGGCCAGGCCGGCCAGGAAGAGCAGCTCGCCTCCCAGCCCCAGCAGCGCCATCCGGGCGCGGGCGGCCCGCAGCCCCGCACGCCCCTCGCGGTACGCCCGGGTGAAGCGGTCCAGGAGCTCGCGGCGCAGCCCGAAGACGCGCAGCTCCATCCCCGTGTTCCGGTCGGCCGTGAGCGCCTGCAGGTCGCGCGCGTGCCGCAGGAGCGGGGCGGTGCGCACCTCGGCGTCGCGCAGCCAGCGCTGCTGCACCGCGGCGAGGGGAACGGCGGGGAGCGCGAGCGGCACCAGCAGGAGGAGCCAGGGGCTGACGAAGGCGAGCGCCCCCAGCGTGACCACCCCCACGACCACCGTGTTGGCGGTGTAGACCAGGGCGTTCAGCGAGCTCCCCAGCACGCCCTGCTGCTGCCGGAGCACCTCCAGCCGGTCCTGCACCTCGGGACGCTCGTGGTGCTCCACCCCGGGGAGCCCGGCGGTGATGGAGGCGATGCGGCGGTCCAGCGCCAGCCCCACCGCCTCGGCCAGGCGGTTGCGGATCCACGCGCCGGACCACCGCGCCGCGAAGCCGCCGGCGCGGATGGCCGCGATCCCGGCCACGCCCCAGGCCATCCGCCGCGTGTCGCCCGCCAGGGCGGCGTCCGTCACCACCGCCAGGCAGACCGCCAGCAGCGGCCCCTGGAGCTGCCCCAGCGGCTCCAGCAGCAGCCCGGCGCTGCGCCACGGGTCCGTGCGCCAGGCCGTCCCCACCAGCAGCCGTACGGCGCGCAGCTGCTCACGCATGGGCCGCCTCCTCTCCCACCCCGTCCGGCGCGGCCGCGAACCGCTCCGCCTGCAGGCGGAACATGGTGGCGTAGCGGCCGCCGGCCGCCATCAGCGCGTCGTGCGGCCCATCCTCCACCACGCGGCCTTCGTCGATCACCACGATGCGGTCGGCCCGGCGCACGCTGGACAGGCGGTGCGACACCAGGATGGTCGTCACGCCGCGGGTCACCTCCAGGAACCGCTCGAACAGCTCCGTCTCCGCCCGCACGTCCAGGCTGGCGGTGGGCTCGTCCAGGATCAGCAGCCCGGCGCCCCCGCGCACGGCGGCCAGCGCCCGCGCCAGCGCGACGCGCTGCCACTGCCCGCCGGAGAGGTCCGCGCCGCCCTCGTACTCGCGCGAGAGCACCGTGTCCCACCCGTGCGGCAGGCGGCCCGGAAGGTCGCCCGCGCCCGCGTCGGCCAGCGCGGACTGCAGCGCCGCGGGGTCGCCCGCCAGCGGCAGGTGGCCGAACGCCACGTTCTCGCGCAGGGGGAGCGGGTACCGCGCGAAATCCTGGAAGATGGCCGCCACGCGCCCCCGCGCCTCCAGGGGCGACACCCCGCCGTCCAGCGCGATGCACCCCTCCTGCGGCGTGTACAGCCCGCACAGCAGCTTGACGAGCGTGCTCTTTCCCGCCCCGTTCTCGCCCACCACGGCCAGCGACTGCCCGGCGGGCACCTCCAGGGTGAGCCCGTCCAGCGTGGGGCGCTCGCGGCCGCAGTAGGTGAAGCGGACCCCGTCCAGCCGCAGCGCCACCCGTTCCGGCGGCGCGGGCGAGGCAGGCGCGGCGGCGGACGCCTGCGCCGGCATCGTCGCCTCGTCCTCGAACGACGGCGGCGGCGTGTCCGCGGCGAGCCGCGCCACGCGCTCGGCCGTGGCCAGCGACTGCGCGAGGAAGTACTGCTCGTCGCCCACGATCCCCAGGTCCGCGGTGGCGATGACGGCCTGCACGAAGACCACGAGCGCGGCCGCGGACAGCTCTCCGCGCGCGGCTGCCAGGGCCAGCGCGCCCAGCACCCCCGCGTGCGACAGGGCCAGCGCGACCCCGGTGGCGGTGCTCAGCCCGCGGCTGGTCCGGCGGCTGCGCCACATCAGCCGCAGCGCGTCGAGCCAGGCGTCGCCGTAGCGGGCCACCACCCAGTCGCCCAGGCCGAAGACGCGCACCTCCTTGGCGGCCGGCGCCGCCATGGCGAGGGAGCGGACGTACTCGGCACGGCGCAGGAGCACGGGGCCATGGCTGCTGTCGAAGCTGATCCCGTTCTCCGTGACCTTCAGGAACAGGCGGTTGCTCAGGTACCACGCCCCGGCCAGCAGCAGCGGCGCCCACCAGCTGAAGGCCAGCAGCACCGCGAACGCGCCCAGCCCCCGCACACGGGTGGTGGCCAGGGTGCTGAGCGACGCCGCCGTGCGCCGCAGCACCCCGCGCCGGTCCGCCTCGCGGATGGCCTGCAGCCGGTCGGCGCGCGCGGGGTCGTCCAGCGACTCCATCCCCGGGGTTCCCAGGGTGACCGCCGCGACCCGCCGGTGGACCTCCAGCGCCAGCGCGTCGTCGATCACGCGGGCCACGTGGGCGGCGGCGGCGGCGCAGACGGCGCGGCCGACCAGCGCCAGCACCACGGCGGCGAAGGCCAGCAGGGCCGGCCGCGCCGCGGGGCCGCCCAGCCCCTGCCCCGCCACCCCGGGAAGGGCGGCGACGAAGGCGCCCGTGGCCAGGATCACGACGGTGGGAAGGAGGCCGGCGGCGAGCACCAGCGCGCCGAACCCCGCCAGCGTGCCGCGCCCCCCCGCGGCCAGCAGCCCCACCAGCGCGCGCCAGCGGGCGGCGCGGACGGCGACCGTCCGGACGGCGCTCATCGAGCCACCTCCGCGACCCGCGAGGGAACCCGCCCCGGCCGGGTGCTGCAGCGCGTCATGAGCCCGCCTCCACCGTGGCGGGGGCGCAGCGCTGCCGCGCCAGGGCCAGCGCGTCGCGCATGTGCCGCACGAGATCGCGCACGTGCGGTTCGGAGCCCAGCACGGCGTGCGCGCCGGGGACCGGGTACACCTCCACGGACGCGTACGGGGACCACCCCATGGTCTCCCGCTCCTCCGTGGACTCGGACGCGAAGAACTCCTCGTGGCGCTTCCGGCCGTCCCGCGCCCGGAACAGGGTGAGCGGCGCGGACAGGCGGCCGGGGACGTAGTCGGACGCGCTGCGGATGCGGTCCAGCACGCCGTCGCACTCGGCGCGGAGCTTCTCCGGCCCGTAGTCCGCGGGCGCGGCACCCTGGGCGTGCAGCGCCTCGACGGCGCGGCGCACCTGCTCGTCCAGCTCCGCCCCTTCCAGCGCCTCGGCCCGCAGCGAAAACGGGGTCCCCGTGCGCGCGGCCACGTCCTCGGCCAGCGCGACCACCACGTCGGCTTCGCGGTCCCACCCCCACCGGCGCGGAAGGACGGGGCACAGGGTGTCCAGCATCCCCAGGAAGGCCACCGTCTCCCCCGCGGCTTCGAGCTGGACGGCCATCTCGTAGGCCACCACCCCGCCGAAGGACCAGCTCGCCAGGTAATACGGCCCGTGCGGCTGTACCTGGCGGATGGCCGCCACGTGCTCGGACGCGATCCGCCGCACGGGACGCGACAGCTCGCCCAGGTCGCGCACGCCGAACGCGGGCTGCTCCGGGCCCAGGTGGCGCACGATGTTCACGTACCCCATCACGTTCCGGTCGGCCGAGTGGATGAAGAAGAGGGGGGGCAGCGGGCCGTCCGGCTGCAGCGGGACCACCGCCGCCGGCGGTTCCGGCGCGGAGCGCTTCTGCTCGAGGACGGCGTCGGCCATGTGCCGGACGGTGCCGCCGGCGAACAGCGTGGCCACGGGAAGGTCGCACCCCAGGCTGCGGTTCGCCTCGTTGAAGAGGCGCAGCGCCAGCAGCGAGTTCCCGCCCAGGTCGAAGAAGTTTTCCGTGGGCCCGATCCCCTGCACGCCCAGCAGCTCCTCCCAGAGCTGGAGGAGCCGCGCCTCCACGTAGTTCCGGGGCTCCTCCGCCTGCGCCCCGGCGCGCGAGTACGCCGGCGCCGGGAGCGCCTTGCGGTCCAGCTTGCCCGTGGACGTTTCCGGGAGCGCGTCCAGCACCACGAACGCGTCGGGCACCATGTACTCGGGGAGCGTGGCCCGCAGGTGCGCGCGCAGGGCGGCGGGATCCGCGTCCTGCGCGTCCGCCACCACGTACGCCACCAGGCGCCGGTCGCCCGGCCGGTCCTCGCGCACCGCGGCGATGCACTCGCGCACCCCGGGCCGCCCGCGCAGCGCCGCCTCGATCTCGCCCAGCTCCACCCGGAAGCCCCGCACCTTCACCTGGTGGTCGGTGCGCCCCAGGATCAGCAGGTCGCCGTCGTCCGTCCACCGCGCGCGGTCGCCGGTGCGGTACATGCGCCGGCCCGGCTCGCCGGCGAAGGGGTCGGGGACGAACCGTTCGGCCGACAGCGCCGGCCGTCCCAGGTAGCCGCGCGCCACCCCCGCGCCGCCGATGTAGAGCTCGCCCGGCAGTCCCACCGGGACCGGCTCCCCGTGCGCGTCGAGGACGTGGAAGGCCAGGTTGTGGATCGCGCGCCCCACGGGGACGGCGCCGGCGCGGTGCCGTCCCGGCGGAAGCGTGTAGGCCGAGCAGCCCACCACGGTCTCGGTGGGCCCGTACTCGTTCATCAGGCGCACCTCCGGGGCGTGCTCCTGCCAGGGCGCGGTGGTCTCGGCGGCCAGGAAGTCGGCGCCGATCACCAGGGTGTGGGCCGCGGTCCGCATCTCCCCGGGCGAAAGCATGCCGTTCAGCAGCCCCAGGTGGATGGGCGTGATCTTGATCAGCCCGAAGCCGGGCCCCCCGCGGAGCACCGCCGCCAGCGCCTCGACCGGGTTCTCCTCGGGAAGGAGGTGCACCGGCCGCCCCGCGAACAGGGGAAGGAAGTTGGTGAGGGTGAGGTCCACCGCCATGGACGAGAACACCGGCGCGCCGTTCCCCCGGTCCGCGCCGTATGCCGCGATCCCCCAGTGGATGTAGTTGCACACGCCCCGGTGGTGCATGGCCACGCCCTTGGGCCTGCCCGTGCTCCCGGAGGTGTAGATCACGTACGCCAGGTTCTCCGGCCCGGCGGCGGACGCCGGCGGCTCCGCGCTCTCCCGCGCGATCTCCGCCCCGCGGGCGTCCAGCGGGATCGCCTCCACCCCGGCGCGGGCGGGAAGCCGCTCGCGCAGCCGCTGCTGCGTCAGCAGCACGCGTACGCCGGAGTCGTCCAGAAGGTAGGCGAGCCGCTCGGCGGGGTGCGCGGGGTCTAGGGGCACCCAGGCGCCGCCGGCCTTCATCACCCCCAGGATGGCGGGGACGAGCTCCGGCCCGCGCTCCAGGCAGAGCCCCACCCGCGTCTCGGGGCCCACGCCCCGCCGGACCAGGTGGTTCGCCAGCCGGTTCGCCCGCTCGTCCACCTCGCGGAACGTCAGCGAACCGTCCCCGAACACCACGGCGGCGGCATCTGGCGTCCGCCGCGCCTGCGCCTCGAAGAGGTGGTGGATGCAGTGCTGCGCCGGGTACTCCGCCGCGGTCCGGTTCCACTCCGCCACCCGCGCCCGCTCCGCCCCGCCCATGAGCCGCAGGCGGGAGATGCGCCGGCCGGGGTCCGCCGCGGCCTCCTCCAGCACGCGCTGCAGGTGCTCCACCATCCGCCGGGCGGTGGCGCGCTCGAACAGGTCCGTGCTGTAGGTCAGCTGCCCCGCGAGCCCGCCGGGGGTCGTAGTCAGCACCACCGAAAGGTCGTACTTGGCGGCGCCCGCCCCCGCGTCCACGCCGCCCACGCGCAGCCCCGCCAGCGCGGCGGCACCCTGCGCGCCGCCGTCGTGCAGCTCGAAGAGCGCCTGGAACACGGGTGAGTGGCTCAGCGACCGCTGGGGGCGCAGCTCGGACACCAGCCGCTCGAACGGGACGTCCTGGTGCTCGAAAGCGCCCAGCGTGACCTCGCGCACCCGCCGCAGCACCTCGCGGAAGGGCGGGTCGCCGGACAGGTCGGTGCGCAGCGCGAGCGTGTTCATGAACAGGCCGATGAGCCCCTCCACCTCGCGGCGCGCGCGCCCCGCCACCGTGGTCCCCACCACCACGTCGTCGCTCCCGGCGTAGCGGCCCAGGAGGACCTGGAAGGCCCCGAGGAGCAGCATGTACAGCGTCGCCCCCTCCGACCGGGCCAGCGCCCGCAGCCGCTCCAGCGACTCCGCGGGGAGATGGAAAGCCTCGTGCGCGCCGCGGAAGGTCATCACGGCCGGGCGGGGGTGGTCCAGGGGGAGCTCCAGGAGCGCCGGCGCGCCCTGGAGGCGCTCCTTCCACCACGACAGCAGGCGCTCCAGCCGGTCTCCCCGCAGCCGCTCGCGCTCCCACACCGCGTAGTCGGCGTACCGCACCGGCAGCTCCGGGAGCGGCGACTCGCCCCCCTGGCGGTACGCCCCGTACAGCGCCGACAGCTCGCGGAAGAACACGCCCATGCTCCACCCGTCGGTCACGGCGTGGTGCATGGCCGCCAGGAGCACGTGGTCCTCGTCGTCCACCCGGAGCAGCCGGACGCGGAACAGCGGCCCCGCGGCCAGGTCGAACGGGCGGGCCGCGTCGTCGCTCGCCAGGCGCCGCACCTCGGCCTCGCGCTCCGCGGGGGCCAGGTGCGACAGGTCGTGCACGGGGAGCGAGAAGCCGGCGAACGGCGCGACCACCTGCACGGGCTCGGCGTGCAGCTCGGCGAAGGTGGTGCGCAGCACGTCGTGCCGGCGCACGATCTCGCCCAGCGCCCGCTCCAGCGCGCCCCGGTCCAGGGCGCCGGCCAGACGCAGGCGGAGCGGCACGTTGTAGGCCGTGCCCCCGGGCTGCAGCCGGTCCAGGAACCAGAGCCGCTCCTGCGCAAAGGAGAGCGGGGGCGCTGCGGCGCGCTCCACCCGCACCACGGGCGCAGGCAGCGGCGGGCCTTCCCGGCGGAGCGCCGCGACCGCCTCCGCCAGCCGCGCCACCGTGGTCCCCTCCAGGAGCGTCCGCAAGGGCAGCTCCACCCCGAACGCCTCGCGGACGCGCGAAACCACGCGCGCGGCCAGCAGCGACTGCCCGCCCAGCTCGAAAAAGCCGTCCGTCACGCCCACGCGCTCTGTCCGCAGCACGTCCGCCCAGATCTCCGCCAGCACCTCCTCGGCCGGCGTGCGGGGCGCCACGTAGCCGCCGCCGGGGGAGACGGGCTGCGGCGCCGGCAGCGCACGGGCGTTCAGCTTGCCGTTGGGCGTCCGCGGCAGGGCGTCCATGAACACGAACGCGGAGGGCACCATCGGCTCCGGCAGGCGCTGCCGCAGGTGGGCGCGCAGCTCGTCCGCGTCCACCTGCGCGCCGGCGCAGACGTACGCCACCAGGCGCCGTTCGCCGCCGTCATCGCGGGCCAGGACGGCGCCTTCCCGCACGGCGGCGTGCCGGCGCAGGGCGGCCTCGATCTCCCCCGGCTCCACGCGAACGCCGCGGATCTTGACCTGTGCGTCCAGTCGCCCGACGAACTGCAGCGTCCCGTCCGCGCGCCAGCGCGCCCGGTCGCCCGTGCGGTACAGCCGCGCGCCGGGCTCGGACGCGAACGGATCGGGCACGAACCGCTCGGCGGTGAGCGCGGGGCGGCCCAGGTAGCCGCGCGCCACCCCCGCTCC
>DATAAG010000258.1:0-14569 GCA_036260235.1 Longimicrobium sp. | reverse complement strand
GGCGGCGGGGGAGGGGGACGGGTCGGGGGGGAGCTCGCCGAAGGCGCGGACGACCTGCTGCACGCGCAGCCAATCGGTGGTGCGGACGGCGGCTCGGCCCAGGTGCACCAGGGCGTCCGCGGCCGCGGGAGAGCGGCGGCCGTCCAGCAGCGCCCACGCCGCGCTCCAGCTGCGCTCGTACAGCGGCCGGTCGCCCACCTCCGCGGCCGCGCGCGCCAGCATGGCCCCGCACGCCAGCCGCCGGTCCGGGTCCGCCGTCATGTCGATCTGGCGCTGCAGCACGGGGATGGCGCGCTCGTGCTCGCCGCGGCGCATCATCAGCCGCGTCATGTCGAACTCCAGCTCGGGCAGGCGCGGGTGCACGCGGCCGTACGCGCGCCGCGCCAGGTGCGCGCACCGCTCCGCCTGCTCCAGCTGCCCCGTCTCCATCCCCACCCGCATCAGCCCGTGCATGGCCTGCGCGCGCACCTGCCGCAGCCGGTGCCGCCGGGACACGCGCGACGCCATCTCGTAGAAGCGCGCCGCCCCCTCCAGCCGCCGGGCCGCCTGCGTGGCGTCGCGCGCCGCCGCGCGCCCGGCGAACCGCAGGTAGATCTCGCCCAGCGCCACGTACGCGCCCCCGTAGCTTTCCCAGTCGCGCGCGCGCCGCGCCAGCCCGATGGCCCGCCGCAGCCAGGTCTCCGCCCGCGGCAGCCGCCCCCACTCCACCAGCAGCCGGCCCACCTCCAGCGCCGGCCCCGGCGCGTCGGGCCAGGCGAGCGCCGCCGCCTGCGCAAAGCTCACGGCGGTGCCCATGGCGCGCTGCTCCCGCGCCCATCGCGCCACGTCCAGGCACGACAGCGACACCACCTGCTCGCCCACCTGCCCCGGGTGCGACACCACCGTCGCCAGCGTGGTGAGCGGGGGGATGAGCGCCGGCGGCAGCCGCAGCTCCCCGTCGATCCGCGGCCGCCTGGCCTCCGCGCCCGGCGAGAACAGCCCCGCCCGCCGCTCCTCGGGCGTGCCCGCCCAGAGCATCACGTCCCGAAAGGCCGTCCACAGCGCCAGCGCCAGGTCGGGCGGCAGCTCCTCCAGCACGAACATCCCTTCCAGCATCTCGCCCGGCTCCCGCGTCCACGGCGGCGGCAGGCACCAGCGCCGCAACGCCCGCCGCCGACGGCGCTTCCGCCTCGGCCCTTCTGCGTCTCCCGTCCGTCCGCCCATCCGCCGATGCTCCTGAACCCGTGCGTTCTATGGCCCCAAAGGCAACAAGGTGAACGCGAAGGTGCCCGTCCGCCGGAGGGCTGAAAAGTCGCGAGGAGTGACGGGTGATGTGTGTGCAGCCGGAGCGCGGCGGCAGAGGCTGCCGTTGTGGACACGGAGGGGGCAGAGGGGTTGTAGCAGGCGAGTAGCAGCCGGCCGCGGCAAATGCCTGTCATTCAAGATTATACGGATTTTACATCCCCCAGGATGGCCTCGCTCGGGTCGGCACGCGATTCGTCCCAAAGGCGCCACCAGTACCATCCGCTGGCGGAGTTAGCCTGCTGTCGCGTGATTGGCCCCGGGGAGTGGCGGGACATGTGAGGCGAGTGTACAATGTAGCCGGGCCGTTTATTCTGCCCAATTTCGCCCAAACCACCCCTGACCGGCACGGTAGCCATGAAGACCCACCGCATCCTCTCGATCGCCCTCCTGTGCGCCGCCTTCACCGCCTGCGGCCAACTGCCCACCGACAACGCCCTTCCGGACGAGGCGAGCTACAACGGCTATACGATCGGATCGGGGAACGGCGTCGGAAGCGGCGACGCCGGGACGATGGATGGCGGCACGACACAGACGGACAGCACCGGGCGGGGAGGTTTCACCATCGGTTCAGGAAACTGAGCTCAGGCTGTCAAACCCGGCCCAGCCGTTCGCGGCCCGACTGCTCCTTACGTTTCCAGGTAGCGCCTCGCCAGGTGGAGAGACAAGCCATGATCTCAATGGACAGGCGCCGCAACAAGGAGGATGGATAACGATCTGTAGCGGACGCATCCGGACCAGCCGGAACGGTGGTCCGGATGATCGCAAGCACCGCCTGTGCAACTTTTTCTGCTTCTGCCTCCACGCGTAGCTCTGAAATTTCGAGGCTGCGCATGGCGTACTGTTCTGCATCCTTTCGCAAGCCCAGGTGGAGAGCGCCCCACGCGAGATTCGCGAACGCTGCGGCGGCATGATGATCGAAGAGACCTACCAGCCGCAGGGTGTTCTCCACCGCTCGCTGGTAGCCTTCCGTATGGCCGATCCGCGCAGCCGCGCGCGCAAGGGTGCTCCACCCAATGACCTGATCGCGCGGGGTTAGCTTAGGAAGCACCGCCTCCAGAAGCGGTACTGCATCCCTGCATCTGTCCATCCTGACGAGCAGGAATGCGAAATCGTGTGCGAGCGCGGGCACGCTCGGGTGATGACGCGGATACCACTCCAGCGCCTTCTCCGCGTGCCTGAGCGCCTCATCGAACGCGCCCACCTCCGCCGCCAGGCCCAGCAGATCGTGCCGCGTCTGGGCGGCGAGCCACTTCTCACCCGATAGGCTGCGGGCGGCGCGGGCGGCGGTGAAGTAGTGGGCGCGGGCGGCGCCGGGGTCGCCCAGCGCCTTCTTCACCTGCCCCAGTCCCAGGTGGGCGCGCACGTAGGTGCGCCACTTCCGGGAGATGCGCGCCAGCGTCACCGCGCGCTCGTAGTACATCTCCGCTCGGGCCACTTCGCCAAAGATGCGGCTGGCCCGCCCGGCCGCCAGCGCCCGCCGCGCGCTCTCGGGCACCAGGGCGGCCGCCGCGTCCGCGCACTGCATGGCGGGCTCGCCCAGGCCCTGCTCCAGCGCCCACTCGCTCACACGGAGCAGCGCGTCCGCCGCGTCCGGCCGCGCCACGAGCCCCTGCACGTAGCCGCACAGGGTGCGCAGGGCGTCGTCCAGTTCCGGGACGCGCCCCAGCGCCGCGCCAAAGCGGTCCGCGCGCTCGCCGGCGTCTTCCGCATCCCCCACGTCGTCTTCGCCGCGTGCTCGCCAGACGGCGTACCACACCGCCCACGCAAAGTCGTCGCCCAGGCCGCGCAGCGCGGGCAGGATCGCCAGCGAGGGATGCGGGTTCGGGGGCCCGGGAATCAGGCGCGGGTGAATTCCGCGAAGGGCGTTTGTCATGTGAACCATCGGACGGGACGCGCAGTGGGCCGGACGGTGAAGAGTAGGCCCCCGATTCGTTACGCGCCATAGCGTGACGGTCCACGGACCCCCTCCGGCTCCCGAACCGGTGTCCGGATAACGGCCCTGTATCGTCCCACTCCGGCAAGAGAATGGCCTCAGACGGAGTGAGCAGAGTGAGCAGCGCCGCGGGTGCCCGGGCTGCTCCCTCTGTCGGAGACGGATCATGCTCTTGCGGATCTACCCTGGTAATCCGGGTGCGGGCACGCAGATGCGTGAGACGCCGCACACGGCCGGACCGCCCGAGTCCGCGCAGGCGGGCTTCGCGAATTTCCGGCGGCGACTTCAGTCGCTCCACGCGCGGGCGCGGCGGTTCCTGACCTGGATTCGCAACGCCCATCATCAGGCAGTGATGCGCAGCCCTGTGCCGGAAAGCGGCGCGGGCGGCCCCGGAACCGGAGCCGCCCGCGTCTTCATCCCCCCAACCCGTCTACCGCACGCGGTTGCCGTCGGGGTCCCACACCTCCACCGTCCCCAGGTTCAGCGCGCGGATCGGCGCCTCGATCTGGGCCAGGTCGCCGGCGACCACGATGGTCAGCGCGTCGGGCGTCAGCTTCTCTCGCGCCACCGCCGCGATGTCCTGCGGCGTGAGCGCCGCGATGCGCTCGCGGTAGCTGGCGTAGTAGTCCACCGGCAGCCCGTACAGCAGCACGCTCTGCATCCGCTGCATCAGCCCCTGCACCGTCTGCACGCTGCTGGGAAAGCTCCCCACCAGGTTGGCGACGGCCGCCTGCAACTCCTCCGGCGGCACCGGCTCCTCCACGATGCGCCGGTACTCGCGCACCATCTCCGCCACGGCGCTGTCCGTGACGTTGGTGCGCACGGAGGAGCTCAGGGTGAACTCGCCCGCGCCGCGCAGCGCCTGCAGGTTGCTGAAGGCGCCGTACGTCCACCCATGCCGCTCGCGCAGGTTCATGTTGAGGCGGGCGTTGAAGCCGCCGCCCAGCACCTGGGACAGCCCCAGCCAGCGGAAGTACGCCGGGTCCGCGAAGCCGATCCCCGCCTGCCCCACGGTCACGCCGGACTGCACGGAGCCGGGGCGGTCGATCAGGATCACCCGCGTCCCCGTCACCGGCTTCGCGGGGTTCCGCACCACCGGCACCTGCACGGCCGGCGCGCTCCACCGGCCGATGGTGCCGGTGGTCATCTGCCGCGCCTCCGCCGCCGTCACGTCGCCCACCAGCAGCACGGTGGTGTTGCTGGGCGAGTAGCGGGTGCGGTGCCAGGCCACCACGTCGTCGCGCGTAAGGCGCTGCAGCGAGGCGGGGTTGCCGTACGGCGGTCGCGAGTAGGGGGCGCCGGGCTCGAAGACGGCGCGCGAGAACGCCTCGTCGGCCAGCCCCTCCACCGACGAGCGGATCTGCACCGCCTGCGCCACGTTCTGTCCCTGCACCCGCTGGAACTCCGCCGGGGGAAAGGTGGGCTCCATCACCGTCCGCGCCGCCAGGGCGAAGGCGCGGGGAAAGGCGGACTTCGTGGCGGTGAGGGTGGCGAAGGCGTAGCTGTAGCTGGCGCTGGTGCCGAACTCGGCGCCCAGCCGCTCCATCTCCTCCACGATCTGCGACCCGGTCAGGTCCGGCAGCCCGGCGTCCAGCAGGTCGCCGGTGAGCACCGCCAGGCCGGACTGCTCCGCCGGCTCCAGCGCGGCGCCCGCGTCCACCATGATGCGGCCGGCCACGATGGGGAGCTTGGCGTCGCGCACCACCACCACGCGCACGCCGTTGGGAAGGCGGAACTCCTCCACCGGCGGCACCGTGTACGGCCGCAGCGGCGCGGGCGCGGGGGGCTGCTCCGGCTGCGCCGCGGCGGGGCGGGCGGCGGCCCCTGCGGCCAGCAGCGCGAGAAGGGCTGTCGTCGGGCGCATCATCGGTCGCCGGGGGTGGAGGGTTGGGGGGCGGGCACGTACACCAGCACCACGCGGTTGTCCGCGGACATCCGCTCGCGCACCAGGCGCTGCAGGTCCGCCAGGGTCACGCGGTCGTTCTCGTCCAGCTGCCGGTTCACCCACCCCGGGTCGTTGAAGTAGGTGGCGCCCATGGCCAGCACGTCGGCGCGCCCGCCGAAGCCGCCGGTGTTCTGCAGCCCGTTGATGAAGCCGAAGCGCGCCTGGGCGCGGGCGCGGTCCAGCGCCGCCTGCGTCACGTGCGCGGCCAGGTTGTCCAGCTCCGCCATCAGCGCCGCCTCCAGGCTGTCCGGGCTGCTGCCGGGCTTGCCGTTGGCGATGATGAACATGGCGTCCGCCCCGTCCACCAGCCCGAAGTTGAACGAGCCCACGCCCGTGGCGATCTGCTGCCGCCGCACCAGCGCCTCGTACAGCCCGCCCGAGCGCGCGCCCAGGACGGTGGTCAGCAGCGACACCGCGTTGGCCTGCGGGTCGCGCGCGGGGGGCGCGCGAAAGCCCACGAAGATGGCGGGCGCCTGCGCGTTGGGATCCTGCACCACCTCGCGCCGCCCCTCGCCCATGCGCGGCGGCAGCGCCATGGAGCGCAGCGGCGGCGGCGCGGGCCCGCGGGCGATGTCGCCGAAGTGCCTGCGCACCAGCGTCTTCGCGTTGTCCACGTCGATGTCGCCGGCGATCACCAGCACGGCGTTGTTCGGCGCGTAGTAGGTGCGGAAGAAGGTGGCGACGTCGTCGAGGGTCGCGGCGGAGAGGTCCTCCATGGAGCCGATGACCGGGTGGTGGTACGGGTGCCCCTCGGGAAAGAGGTGCGCCAGCATCTTCTCCGTCCAGGTGCCGTACGGCTGGTTGTCCACCCCCTGCCGCCGCTCGTTCTTCACCACCTCGCGCTGGTTCTCCAGCTTTTCCGGGGTGAGCGTCTCCAGCAGCGTGCCCATGCGGTCCGCCTCCAGCCAGAGCGCCAGCTCCAACTGGTTGCTGGGCACCTGCTCGAAGTAGTTGGTGCGGTCCCAGCTGGTGGTGCCGTTGATGTCCTCGCCGGTGCGCGCGCCCGCGGCCTGCAGCAGTCCGAAGTGCTGCCCGTCGCCCACGTTGCGCGAGCCCTTGAACATCATGTGCTCGAACAGGTGGGCAAAGCCGGTGCGGCCGGGCTGCTCGTGCTTGGAGCCCACGTTGTACCAGATGTCCACCGCGGCCACCGGCGTGGAGCGGTCCACGTGGTAGACGACGCGCAGCCCGTTGGGGAGCGTCTCTTCCACGTAGCTGATCTGCACCGTCTCGGTGCCCGCCTGGGGCTGCGCCGCCAGCGCCGCGGGAAGCAGCACGGCCAGCGGCAGCGCGAACAGGAGTCGTTTCATCGGGTCGGAGGCTGGAGGGTGGGATCGCGAGGAACGGCCGCGCGGCGGATGGAACGCACGATACGTCCGCTTTGTGACGGAAACAAGCGGGGTAATCGTTCTCTCATCGACGGAGTGTACGTGACGGATCTCGGGGGGTGTGGGGACGGGAGGATTCTCACGGCGTCCGTGGGTGGCCTTCTCCCCCGCCCGGCCTTTCGCTCGTTCCTCGCGACGGCGGGCGACCCCCTCCCCCAACCCCGGGGAAGGGGTGGTTGGGATGGTTCCGGGCGCCGAGGATGGTCTGGCGCGAGCCGCGTGCGCCCCCCTCCCCGGCCCTCCCCCGCAAACTGCGGGGGAGGGAGAACGGAACCCCGGCTGCGAAGCGCGATCGACGTTCTCCCTTTCCCCCGCTTGCGGGGGAGAGGGCCGGGGAGAGGGGGCGGCTTCGGCACGCGCCGGGTCCAGTCGAACCACCCCAGCACATCGTCTGGCAGTCTCCCTCTCTCGCGGCGCAGTGAGATCCCTGTCGAGGCGCGCCGATGCGCCGGCAGGATGCTTTGGCTGGCCCCCTACACCGCCGGCACGGTGAAGTGGAACGTCGTCCCCGCGCCGAGCTCGCTCTCCACCCGGACGCGGCCGCCGTGCGCTTCCACGATCCCGCGGGCGATGGGAAGCCCCAGCCCCGCGCCGGAGCGGCGGGCCGGGCCCTCGCCCTGCCAGAAGGGATCCCACAGCCGCTCCACCTCGTCCGCGGCGATCCCGGGCCCCGTGTCCTGCACCCAGAAGCGCACCACCCCGTCCTCCGGCGCCGCGCCGACGGTCACCCTCCCGCCCTCCGGGGTGAACTTGAGCGCGTTCCCCACCAGGTTGCTGAACACCTGCAGCACCCGGTCGCGGTCCGCCCGCACGTCGGGGCACGCCTCCACCGCCTGCACCAGGCGGATCGCCCGCTCCTCCGCCATCCGCGCCATCAGCCCCGCCGCCTCCCCCACCAGGTCCGCGGGCGCGCACGGCGCCGGCTCGATGCGCAGCTGCCCCGCCTCGATGCGCGCCACGTCCAGCAGGTCCTGGATCATCCGGTCCATCGCCTGGGCGCTGCGCACCACCCCCTCCAGCGCCTCGCCCGCGGCGGGCGGCAGGGTGCCGGAGGCGAGCGCCGCGTCCACGTTCAGCAGGATGGCGGTCAACGGGTTGCGCAGGTCGTGCGACACCACGCCCAGGACGGAGTCTCGGGCCCGCAGCGCCTCGCGCGCCTCGTTGTACAGCCGCGCGTTGTCGATCGCCAGCGCCGCGCGGCGGGCCATCTCCTGCGCCACCGCCAGGTCCGCCGGGCCGAAGAGGCGCTCCGGGTCGGTGCTCACCAGGGTGATGGCGCCCAGCGTGCGCCCACGGGCCGTCAGCGGGACGATGATGAAGGAGCGCAGGGGCGCCGGCTCGCTGCGCAGCCGCTCGCGGTGCGCTTCGTCGTGCGCCAGCCGCTCCAGCACCTCCGGCGTGACCTCACGCACCAGCATGGGCTCGCCGGTGCGGACGACGCGCAGCACCGGCCGGCGCGCCTCGTCCGCGTCCGGCGGGTTGCGCACGTCCGCCAGCAGCCGCGCCTCCGCCTGCGGGTCGGCGTGGGCCACCGCCACACGGCGGGTGCCGCCGTCCGGCTCCACCTCGTCGATCAGGCAGTAGTCCGCCAGCTCCGGCACGGCCAGCCGCGCCAGCTGCCGCATCCCCGTCGCGTAGTCGAAGGTGGCGCTCAGCAGCGTGCCCACCTCCGCCAGGAACGCCGTCCGCCGCGCGGCCGCCTCCGCCTCCTCCCGCGCCCGCCGCTCGCGCTCCAGCAGCTCCGCGCGCTGCCGCTCCGCCGCCCTGCGCCGCGAGATGTCGCGGTAGATCCCCCACGTCCCCACCCGGCGGCCGTCCGCGAACACGGGGGTGCCGGTCACGTACACGTCCACCGGGCTGCCGTCGCGCGCCTGCCGCACCGTCTCCAGCTCCGCCTTCTCCCCCGCGGAGACGCGGGCCGTGAGCGCCGCCCCCTCCTCGCGCAGGGCGGGGGGGACGATCAGCTCGTTGATGGTGCGCCCCGCCGCCTCGTCCACCGGCCAGCCGAAGAGCCGCACCCACTCGCCGTTCACGTCCAGCACCCGCTCGTCCGCGTCCAGCAGCGCCAGCCCGTCCGGCGCCGCCTCGAAGAGCTGGTCCAGGTAGGCGCGCTGCACCGCCAGCGTCCCCTCCGCCCGCTGCGCCTCGGTGATGTCGCGCAGCACGATCAGCCGCCCGGAGTCCGCCGACGCGCGCAGCAGCGGGCGCACCCGCACGTCCACCTGCCGCACGGCGCGGCCGCCCCCCAGCGACACGCGCATCGCCCCGTTCCCCGCCGCCGGCTCGCGGGCCAGCGCCGGGGCGATCGGCGCCAGCACCTCCGCGGCGGGGCGCCCCATCACCTCGCCGCGGATCCCCAGCAGCTCGCGCGCGGCGGGGTTCAGGTCCAGCACGCGCCCCGTCTCGTCCAGGACGATGACGCCGTCCGGCATCTCCTCCACCAGCGCCTCGCGGGCCACCGGCACCAGGTCCAGCAGCCGCAGGCGAAAGATGGCCCAGAAGAAGACGGCGCCGCTCAGGGTGAAGAGGAACGGCATCGGATTGGCCGGGAACCGCACCGTCTGCGACAGGTGCAGCACGTTGCCGATCCACGGCACCGCGACGGCCAGGATGATGGCGGCCGCCTGGCGCCGATAAAGGTGCGTGGAGCGCAGCGCCCGCAGCGCCACGATGGCGACGGCGAGGGAGAGCAGCCCCCACGAGTACGCCACGTGCAGCCAGAACCCCCACCCGTTCACCGAGTCGATGGCCGCGCGGCCGCCGCGCTCCACCAGGGCGAAGCGCGTCCAGAAGGCGTGGTGCCAGGGGTTGGTGACCGCCATCGCCAGCGTGAGCGCGGGGACGGCGGAAAGGAGGAGGAGGGCGCGCGGGGTGAGCCACCGCTCGCGCCGCGTGTACTGCAGCGCGAACACCGCCCACGCCAGGGGAACCACGATGGCGCCCGCCTGCGTGGCCTGCGCCAGCAGCAGCTTGCCGCGAAAGTCCGCGCTGGCGCGGTAGAGCGCGTAGAACAGCGCCCACGCGCTGGAGGAGGCCATCAGCAGCACGAACCCCGTCGCGGCGGGCACGCGCCGGTGCCGCCACGCGAAGAGCGCCAGCGCCGCGCAGACGATGGCGGACACCAGCAGGGGGCCGAAGACGGGCGTGCGCTGCCAGACCATGCGTACGCGTGGCTCCGCCGATCAGGCGGCACGGAGATGGAGTAAGGTCCGTGACGGACCGTTCAGGCGCTGGGGGATGGGAGGCTAAACATGTCCCCTTCCGCGTTCTCCCGCAAGCAGTTACCCGCGGCGGAGCCCGGTCCGCGCATCCCTTCCGCCACGCCGAAGGGTTGCGATGCGGGTACCCGCCGCCCATCATGTGCGCGCACTTCCCCCATCCGGACCGGCTGACCAGATGCAAGGAGGCGACGACTTGAGCACGACAGCCGAATCTTCGATGAGTGGACGGGCCGGCCTGCGCGGGCCGGCGGTGGTGGCGCTGGCGGCGCTCTGCGCGGCGGTGCTGCCCACCAGCGCGCAGGAGGCGGAGAAGACGGAGACGGCGGTCCCGCCCCCGCACCGGGCCGTGGCGCCGCGCGAGCGGGCGCTCCCTCCCGTGCACGGGGAGGACGGGCTGTGGCGGTGGCTGCGCAACCAGGCGCGGCGGGTGCGCACGCTGGACGGCGGGCCGGTGGCGTTCGCCATGCGCTACCGCATCTCCACGCAGCTGGCGCGCACCATCCAGGACGCGGCGGAGGCGGAGGGGCTGGACCCGGAGCTGGGCTTCCGGCTGGTGCGCGCGGAGAGCAACTTCAACTGGCGGGCGCGCAGCCACGCCGGCGCGCTGGGGCTGACGCAGCTGATGCCGTACACGGCCCGCTGGCTGGACCGGCGGATGACCACGCCGGAGCGCATCATGCAGCCGGAGGCCAACCTGGCGGTGGGCTTTCGCTACCTGCGCCGGCTGATCGACAAGTACGGCGACCTGCGGCTGGCGCTGCTGGCCTACAACCGCGGCGAGGGCGCCGTGGACCGCGACCTGCGCCGCGGCCGCAACCCGGAGAACGGTTACTCCCGCCGCGTCCTGGGCACGGGCCTGGAGCGGTACCGGGGCGACGGGAGGATTCGACGGAACTGACCGGCGGCGCACGCCGGGAGACGAGGGCGCTTTCCCGCCGCGGGAAGGCGCCCTTCTTCACATCCGCGTCCGCGCTGATTCGCACCGCGGGCGGAGCTACCCGCCCGGCCGCCAAGCGCGGGCTTCCCCGGCACGCGAGATCAGTCGTCCAGCTCCGCGCAGGCGATGATGGTCGCCATCTCCGTCGGGGAGCGGTGGAAGTTCACGTGGTACTGCCTGGCCTCGTTCAGCTGCACGCCCGCCAGCTGTGCCCGGCCCCGGGCCATACCGCCGGGGCTCACGGTGAGCGGCTCGTAGGCGCTGGGGGGACCGACGATCGGCCCCATCGGCTCCGCGCAGGTGCCCTCGTGCACGTGCCATGGAATCCGCGGCCCGTCCGGCGCACCGGTGACCGACACCTCCACGTCCGTCATGTCGCTGCCCACGTGCGCGGTCACCGTGCCGCTCATCCGCGACCATTGCCCCAGCCCCCGCACTCCGCCGGTCCACTCTTCGGCCTCCAGGCCGGCGGGCTCCACGTCCACGTCGGCGCGGCCGGTCTCGGGGTCCACGTGCACGCGCGGCGTCTGGCTGCACGCCATCACCAGCAGGGCGGCGGCGCAGGACGGCAGAAAGCGGATCTTCATCGGAGATTCTCCTGGTCTGCAGGTGAGCCCGGGCCTCAGGCGCCGCCGGAGAGGCCGCGATGATCGTGCCCGCCTCGCCCTCTGCTGCCCGGCCGGCCCCGTCCGCGGGTGAGCGGCGGCAGCCTCCCGCGACCGCGGCAAGCGGGGCTCCGCGAGCGGGCGCCGTCGAGTTCTCCCCCTCTCCGCGAGGAACGAGCGGGGGAGGGGCCGGGGGAGGGGCGCTCCGCGGACGGCAGGATGCCGGCGGTTTGAACCACCGGGGGTCCCAGGGCTCTGCCTTGCCGTCTCGCTTGCCTCCCCGCACAGCCCCCGCCTACACTCCACTCTCGCACTCTCGCACTCTCGCACTCTCGCACTCTCGCACTCTTCCTCCCATGCCCCGCATCCATCTTCTCACGCCCGCGCTCGCCCTGTCTCTCGCGGCAGCCCCCGCGGCGGCGCAGGAGCGCCCGTTCGGTACGCTGCGCGAGCAGGCGCAGGTGCGGCAGGAGTGGCTGCGGCTGCGGCTGGAGCGCGTCCTCCCGCGCGTGATGCGCGAGCAGGGGGTGCAGATGTGGATCATCCCCGTGCGCGAGTACAACGAGGACCCGGTGTTCCGGGCGCTCGTCTCGCCCACCACCATGGCGGCGCGGCGGCGCACCATCTACGCCTTCTGCGACCGCGGGCCGGAGCGCGGCGTGGAGCGCATCGCCATCGGCGGCACCACGCAGGGCGGGCTGTACCGCGTGGTGCGCGATCCCAACGCCGCCACCGGCACCGCCGGCGCGCAGGTGCGCCCCGCGGAGCCGTACGGGCCGGACCAGTGGCGCCTGCTGCCGCCCATCATCGAAGCGTGCGACCCGCGCACCATCGCCGTGAACGTGTCGCACACGCACGCCTTCTCCGACGGCCTGACCGTGGGCGAGTGGGAGCAGATGCAGGCGGTGATTCCCCCCGCCTACCGCGGCCGCGTCGTCCGGCGCGAGCTGCTGGCGCTGCACTACCTGGAGGAGCGCATCCCGGAGATGCTGCCCACGTACGAGCGGATGCAGCGGCTGGCGCACCAGATCATCAGTACCGCCTTCTCCGCGGAGGTCGTCACGCCGGGCGAGACGCGCACCGAGGACGTGGTGTGGTGGATGCGGCAGCGGCTGGTGGACCTGGGGCTGGACACGTGGTTCCAGCCGACGGTGACGGTGCAGCGGGCGGGGGTGGAGATGGCGGATTCCGCCAATCCCGTCATCCGGCGCGGCGACCTGCTGCACTGCGACTTCGGGGTGACGGCGCTGGGGCTGAACACCGACACGCAGCACATGGGTTACGTGCCGCGCGAGGGGGAGACGGATGCGCCCGCCGGGCTGTACGCCGCCCTGCGCCGCGCCAACCGCCTGCAGGACCTGCTGATGGAGGAGATGCGCCCCGGCCGCACCGGCAACGAGGTGCTGCGCGGCACGCGGGAGCGGATGCGGGCGGAGGGGATCGACGGCACCGTCTACTCGCACCCCGTGGGCGACCACGGGCACGGCGCGGGGCCGCTCATCGGCCTGTGGGACCGGCAGGAGGGCGTCGCCGGCCGCGGCGACGTGGCCATCCGGCCGAACACCTGGTTCTCCATCGAGCTGCAGGCGACGTCGCCGGTGCCGGAGTGGGGCGGACAGCGGGTGCGGATGGCGCTGGAGGAGGACGCCTGGCTGGACGCCGACGGCACCCGCCGCTGGGTGCTCGCCCGCCAGGAGCGCTTTCACCTGGTGCGGTGAGGAGAACGGACGGGACGTCGGCAGCCCCAGAGCCTGAGCGGGTAAACCCGCCGCAACAAAGGCGGAAAGCCCCGCAAACTACGCGGGGCTTCAATTCACGGATTGTGAGAAGGCACGGTTGGTCGCGCGGCTCTCAGGCCGCGGGTGAGGGCCCCGGGGACGCCCCACCACTCACGCACTTACGCACTTACGCACTCACGCACTCTTCACAGCTCCCACGCGAACATGCGCGTGAAGGTCGCCCGGGCGACGGCGGGCGGGGTGGCGCGGAAGAGCAGGTGGCGCAGGCGCACGGCGGCGGGGTTCTGCCACTGGGCGATGCGCCCGTAGCGCAGCGACTCGCGGGTGATCCAGGCGGTGCGGCGGTAGCGGCGCCGCTCGAAGGTGCGCAGCGCGGCGGCCGCGTCGTCCGTCTCGCACAGGCAGCGGGCCAGCTCCGCCGCGTCCTCGATGGCCATGCACCCCCCCTGCCCGAAGTTGGGCGTGGTGGGGTGCGCCGCGTCGCCCAGCAGCGTCACGCGGCCGCGGCCCCAGCGGCGCACCGGCGGCCGGTCGTAGGTGCCGTTCTTGAGCAGCTCGCCGTCCGGCGTGGCCTCGATGAGCTGGGGGATCGGCCGGTGGAACTCGGCGAACAGGCGCAGCAGCTTGGCCTTGCGCCCCTCCGGCTCGTCGTCCACCCCCTCCGGCTCGTTGGCCGTGGCCCACCACGCGATCCGCCCCCCGCCGATCGGCACCGTGCCGAAGCGCCGGCCGCGCCCCATCGTCTCCGTGAGCGCCGTCCACTCCGCCGTGCCCGCCGGCGCCACGCCGCGCCAGACGGGATAGCCGCGGTAGACGGGATCGCCGTCGTCCAGGATCTGCCGGCGCACCGCGGACCACAGCCCGTCCGCGCCGATGAGCAGCGGCCCCTCCACCGTCTCCCCGTCTCCGAAGCGGGCGGCCACCCCGTCCGCGTGCTGCTCCAGCCGCTCGAACTCCGCGCCGGTGCGGATGGCCCAGGGCGGCAGCGCGTCGGCCAGGACGGCGTGCAGATCGGCGCGGTGGATCAGCACGCCGGGCGCGTCGGTGGCGGGGAAGGGCAGGTTCACCAGCAGGGTGCCGCGCGCGGTGCGCATCTCCCCCTGCGTGAAGGGGTAGCCGCGGCGCAGCACCTCGTCCAGCAGCCCCCACCGGCGCAGCTGGCGGGTGGCGTTGGGCCACAGGCCGATGCCCGCGCCCACCTCGCGCATCTCCGGCGCGCGCTCCCAGACGTCCGCCTGGATCCCCGCGCGCCGCAGCGCGATCGCCGCCGACAGCCCGCCGATCCCGCCGCCCACCACGATGGCCGGAGCGTCCGTCATCGCCCGTCTCCCGCGTACCGATGTCCCGTTTTGCCTCCCGTCCGGCATCCGCCGGATTCCGAGGCCCAAGCTAATCGGCGCGCGCCGGGCGCAGCATAGGGAAACTGACCCACTCGCGGTGGTGGATTGCCCGACAACGGCACCCCCTCGTCCCGGCCGCAGCCGCCACGGACGGCGGCCGGGCGGAGACCCCGCTCC
>DATAAG010000257.1:0-2098 GCA_036260235.1 Longimicrobium sp. | reverse complement strand
GTCCGTCCCCTCCGGCGCCGCCCCCTGCGCCATCCACATCTGCGCCAGCGCGCACGCCACCGCGTCACGCTCGATGTGGACGGGAATGCCCACCGCCTCCTCCAGCGCGCCCCGCAGCTCCACGTTGCGCCAGCCCAGGGTCGGCGCGTTCACCAGCCTGCCGGTGGCGCGGTCCACCATCCCGGGAACGACGAGGCCGATCCCCTGGCAGGCGCCGGCCGCCTCGTGCGCCTCCAGCAGCCGGCGGATGCGGGCGGCCAGCGCCTCCACCAGCTCCTCCGGCGTCTCCGGCGTGGCCAGCAGCTCCGTGGCCAGCGGGCGGCCGCTGAAGTCGGAGAGCATGAGCTGCGTCTCGCTGAGCCGCACGTCCACCGCCACCGCCAGCCGGTCGTGCGCGCGCACGTGCAGCAGCGTGGGCTTGCGCCCCCGCGGCGAGGCGCCGGTGGCGCCCTCCACCAGCAGCCCCGCCTCGATCAGCTCGTTCACCAGCGGCGTGACGATCCCCCGCGCCACGCCCATCCGCCGCGCCAGGTCCGCCCGCGAGATCGGCTGGTACTCGCGCACCAGGTTCAGGACGATCTGGCGGTTGATCTCCTTGGTGGTCGTGCGGGTGGCACGCTGAAAGTTGCGCGGGTCGATCTTTCGCACGTCGGAGTCGCTCGGGGAAAGGTGCGGCGCGGGCCGCGCGGCGCGGACGGCAATTCGTCTGGAGAACGTCCAAATCGCCGCGCATCTGCCGCCGCAGGGGAAGATGCCTCTTCCCGGGCGGATCGCGCAAGCGCCGTCGTTTCAGGATCTTCCGTGTACGGCGGCGTACGCGCGCACGGAAAGGGTTGCGGAGGCGCGGCTACACGTTTATTCTCCGGCTCACCTTTGTCAACAAAGCTTCCAAAATCGGCGACGCCCCACCGGTCGCCGTTCGCGGCCCGGTCCCGGGCCGCGCGTCCATCCATCTCACTGGCGTTTTCCCTTGCTTCCTCCCGGCGCGTCCCACGTTCCCGTCACCGAAGCGCCCGCGCCCGTGCGCGCGGACGCGGGCGAGGGGCTGCTGCTGGCGGGCGACATCGGCGGCACCAAGACGGTGCTGGCGCTGGTGGAGGGGTGCGGAAGCGGCGCCCGCGTGGTGGCGGAGGCGGTCTTTCCCAGCCGCGAGTACGCCACCCTGGAGACCGTCGTCGCCGCCTTCCGCGCCACGCATCCGGCCGTCATCCACCGCGCCGCCTTCAGCGTGGCGGGGCCGGTGATCGGCGGGCGGGCGCACATCACCAACCTGCCGTGGTGCCTGGACGAGCCCGCGCTGGCCCGGTCGTTCGGCGTGGAGCAGGTGCTGCTGGTGAACGACCTGCAGGCCACGGCCTACGCCATCCCCCACCTGGGCCCCGAGCAGGTGACGCAGCTGCTGGAGGGCCAGCCGGATCCCGACGGCGTGCGCGCCGTCGTCGCCGTCGGCACGGGGCTGGGGGAGGCGATGCTGGTGCCGGACGTGGACGGCTTCCTGGCCCTGCCGACGGAAGGCGGCCACACGGACTTCGCGCCCCGCGGCGCGCTGCAGCGGCGCCTGCTGGCGCACCTCTCCCGCGCGCACGAGCACGTGAGCTACGAGCGCGTCTGCTCGGGGATGGGGATCGCCGCGCTCTACCGCTTTCTGGCCGAGCGCGCGCCGGAGCCGCCGCCCCCCTGGCTGGCCGCGCGCCTGGCCGCCGGCGGCGACGTGACGCCCGCCATCGTGGAGGGCGGGACGAGCCCCGAGCGCGCCTGCCCCGTCTGCCGGCGGACGCTGCGGCTGCTGGCGGCCATCCTGGGCGCGGAGGCGGGGAACGCCGCGCTCCGGGGCCTGGCCACGGGCGGCGTGTACCTGGGCGGCGGCATTCCGCCCCGCATCCTTCCCGTGCTGCGCGGCCGCGCGTTCCGCCAGGGCTTTCGCGAGAAGGGGCCCATGTCGCGGCTGATGGCCCGCATTCCCGTGCACGTGATCCTGGAGCCCCGGGCGGCGCTGCTGGGTGCCGCGCGGTACGGGATGGCGATGGTGTGAGGGAATAGGGAATAGGGAATAGGGAATAGGGAATAGGGAATAGGGGATAGGGGGCGCGGGAGAGTC